>CAYYVB010000255.1:0-5295 GCA_964475035.1 uncultured Opitutaceae bacterium
CGACCATGTCGCCGATGCCGCCGAGCTTGGCGTGGCCGAACATGTCCTTCTCCGCACTCTCATAGACCATCTCCTCGCCCTCGAACTGTGCGCCTTCCGACACGAGCACGATGGAGTAGCGGCTCGGATTCTTGCGGCGGTCGGCGACGAGCAGTTCGGTCAGGCGCTCGATGTTGAACTTCCATTCGGGGATGACGCAGCGGTTGGCCGCGCCGGCCATGGCGGGCAGCATCGCCGTGAAGCCGGCGTAGCGGCCGAAGACCTCGACGACGAGGAAGCGCTCGTGCGAGCCGGCCGAGGTGCGCAGCGTGTTGATCAGGCTGATCGTGCGCGACACGCAGGTGCTGAAGCCGATGCAGTAGTCCGTGCCGGGGACGTCGTTGTCCATCGTCTTCGGGATGGCGATGACCTTCACGCCGAGGCGGAAGAGGTGCACGCCGTAGCTGAGCGTGTCATCGCCGCCGATCGGGATGAGGTGATCGATGCCGAGCCACTCGAGGTTCTTCAGCACCTCAGGCGTCAGGTCGTTCGTGTCCTGAGTGTAGAGGGACTTGAGGTGGTCGGGCACAGCGGATTTCGGCACGTGGCTCGGGCGCGTGCGCGAGCTGTGGAGGAACGTCCCGCCGGTGCGGCCCGCGCGGTTGACGATCTCCTCGGTAAGGTGGACGTAATGCTCGCTGTTGTCGGCGGCCTCGTCGCGCACCATGGCGACGAGCCCGTTCCAACCCTTGCGGATGCCGATGACCCGGTAGCCCTCGCGCAGTGCGCGGATGGTGACGGCACGGATGGCCGGATTAAGTCCGGGCACGTCGCCGCCACCGGTCAGGATGCCGATGGTTCCCTTCGTCGTGATGTGTGTCATGATGATGTCCTCCCGGCCGCCGCCATACGCTTTGGCCTTGTCGCGGCGGATGAGATGACACGCCGGCCGACCGCCCTCAACGGCGCGCATGCCGCGATGCCGGGTTAGCAGCGCACGTGGCGGCGCGCAGCAATTCCGCTAACGGGAGCAGCCAGACGATAGGCACGTGCCTGTCAGGTGGCGCGCAAATGAGCGACCGGCCGTGCCGGGGGCGATGCCGCCGAGCGACCGCTTACTCCGCGCCGACGCGGGCCTGGTAAAAGGCCTCGATCAGGGCGCGGGTCCTCTGGGCATCAGTCTGCGCGAGGGCTTCCTGCGCGAGCTTTTGCGCATCGGCGAAGGTCATGGCGCGGATGAGGAACTTCACCGCCGGCAGGAGGGGCGGCGTCATGCTGAGTTCGTCGATGCCGAGGCCGATGAGGAGCGGGGCGTAGATCGGGTCGCCAGCCATCTCACCGCAGACGCTGACCTTGAGGCGGTGGGTCTTCGCGGTGTCGATCACCTGCTTGAGCACGCGGAGCACGGCGGGGTGCGCGGGCTCGTAGAGGTGCGCGATGCGGTTGTTGCCGCGGTCGATGGCGAGCAGGTATTGGATGAGGTCGTTCGTGCCGATGCTGAAGAACTGGCAATGCGGAGCGAGCAGGTCGGCGGCGAGCGCGGCGCTCGGGATTTCAATCATCGTGCCGACGCGGATCGCGTCGTCGAAAGCCTGGCCTCGGGCGCGCAGTTCGGCCTTGGCCTCGGCGAGAAGGCGGTTGGCGGCGGCGAGCTCCTCGGCGCTGCCGATCATCGGATACATGACCTCGACCTTGCCGTGCGCGCTGGCGCGGAGGATGGCCCGGAGCTGCTGCTTGAACATTTCCGGGTGTTCGAGGCAGAGCCGGATGGCGCGGAAACCGAGAAACGGATTCGCCTCGGGTCCGATGAGCTGCGGGTTGCCGGGCAGGGGCTTGTCGCCGCCGATGTCGAGCGTGCGAATCGTCACCGGCTCGGGCGCCATGCCCTCGGCGAGCGCACGGTAATTGGCGTATTGCTGCTCCTCGTCGGGCATCGTCGGGGAGCTGAGGTAGAGATATTCCGTGCGGTAGAGGCCGACGCCATCGCCGCGATACTGGCGGACGAGCGCGACCTCGTCGGCTTTCTCGATGTTGGCCCGGAGCGTGACGTGCACGCCGTCGAGGGTCTGCGGAGGCAGCTCGTTGGCGGCGAGGAGACGCGATTCGAAGGTGCTCTTCTCTTTCTGGATCTTGCCGTAGCGGAACAACGTCGCCTGCGTCGGGTGCAGGATCACGATACCCTCGTAGCCGTCGACGATGATCCAGTCGCCGTCCCGCACCTGCCGCGTCAGGTCGCGCACGCCGACCACCGACGGGATCTTCATCGAGCGGGCGACGATCACCGCGTGGCTGGTGCGGCTGCCGGCGTCGGTGACGATGCCGAGCGCCGAGCTGCGGTCGATGCCGGCGGCCTCGCTGGGTGAGATGTCCTGGGCGACGATGATGCGCTTCTCCACCAGCTCGGTCAGCTGGAGGGCGGTCTGACCGAGGAGCACGTGGAGCACGCGCGCGGTCACGTCCTTGATGTCCGCCGCGCGCTCGCGGAGATACTCGTCGTCGATCTCGGCGAAGGCGGCGATGTAGCGTTGGGCGACGGCGTTGAAGCAGGTCTCGATGTTGAGGCCGGTCTGCTCGAACTCACGGATCGTCTCGCCGATCAAGGCTTGATCCTCGAGCACCATCTGGTGCGCGTCGAAGATGAGCGCCTCCTGTTCGCTCAAGTTCTTGCTCACCTGCGAGCGGATCTTGGCGATTTGCTGGCGGGTGGAGACGAGCGCCTGCTCAAAGCGCGCGATCTCGGCGATGCGCCGGGCGGGTTCGACCAGGTAGCGCGGGATCTCCAGTTCGTTCTGCAGGTAGAGAAACACCTGCCCGTAGGCGATGCCACGCGATGCGGCGATGCCCCGGACTACGATCTCGGTTTTGCCGCGCGAATCCATGCTGTGTTCCGCGGATTAACGTTTCCGCATGTGGCGCGGTCAATGCTCAACTCGGTGCGATCCGGGTCGCCTGCACGCAGGCTCCCGGACCCCACGCCGCCCGGATGCGATCCACCAGCGGCGCGGCGTCCTGCTCCTCCCGCAACAGCGCGAAGCACGCGCTGCCGCTTCCGCTCATGCCCGCGGCGACGCCGAACTCGCAGCGCAGCGCGTCCAAGAGCAGAGGCAGCGCGAGGTATTTCGCGAACGCCGCGGGCTCGAAATTGTTTGCGAGCAAGTCCTCCGCCGGCGCGTCGCCCGCACACCACGCCGCCAGCCGCCGCTCGGCTTCCGCGGCGGGCACATAGTCCGTGCCGCGCGCGACGAGCCGCGCGTAGGCCCACGGCGTCGCGATGCCGAAGGTGGGCTTGAACACCAGCACGCGCCGCCCGCGCAGCCGCGCCGCGGCGGCGGGCGGCAAAGCCTCGATCCGCTCGCCGCGTCCCCGCATCACGACCGGGCCGCCCTGCAGGAACAGCGGACAATCCGAACCGAGCTGTGCTGCCAGCGCCGCAAATTGCGCGGCGTCGGCGCGCCGGCCGGAAAGTTCGTTCAATGCGCGCAACGCCGCGACGGCGTTGCTGCTGCCGCCGCCGAGGCCGGCGCCGGCGGGGATGCGCTTCGTCAGCCGGAAGCGCGCGCCGCCGCTCCAACCCGTTTGGGCGGCGAACAGGGTTGCCGCCCGCAGCACAAGGTTCGTCCCGTCCCCAGGCACGTCCGGCGCAGCGCACTCCAGATGGAACCGCCCCGTCGCATCGTCGGCGCCATGGCCGTCCGTGTCCGCCCATACCTCCAGCGTGTCGCCGAATTCCAGCGTCGCGACGACCGACACGAGGTCGTGAAACCCGTCGGCCCGCCGGCCGGTGACGGCGAGGCTGAGGTTGATCTTGGCCGGACTGAAAATCGTGACGCCCATGCGAGTCCGTCCGACACTGCCACACTCCGCCCCGCCGACCCGAGCCGAAAATCCAATCCGAATTTTCTCTCTTTGATTAGTCGGCATAAGTGTCCATTAGTGGTGCCCCGCCTCCCCGCTCCCGCCCGTCCCTCCCGCATGTCCTGCGACCTGATTCTCGCCCTCGACGTTCCCACTCGCGAAGACTCCGCTCCCCTCCTCCGCCACGTGCGCGGCCAGGTCCGTTGGGTGAAGATCGGGCTGCAAATGTTCACCGCCTACGGGCCGAACTACGTGCGCGAAGTCGCCGCGATGGGCTTCGACATCTTTCTCGACCTGAAGCTGCACGACATCCCCAACACCGTCGCCAAGGCGGTCGAATCCCTCGGACCGTTGCCGATCAAGATGCTCACGCTGCACACCGCCGGCGGCGCCGAGATGATGCGCGCCGCGCGCGAAGCCCAGCAAAAGACGAACCCCGGCCTGCTCCTCCTCGGCGTCTCCGTCCTCACCTCGATGGACGCCGCCGGCCTGAACGAAATCGGCGTCTCCGTCGCGCCCGAACAGCAGGTCGAGCGCCTCGGTCGCCTCGCCGCCGGCGCCGGCCTGCGCGGGCTCGTCTGCTCGCCCCTCGAAGTTTCCCTTCTCCGCCGCGCGCTCCCGGCGGACCTCCAACTCGTCACGCCCGGCATCCGGCCCTCCAGCGAGGCGGGCGGAGACGACCAGAAGCGCATCATGACCCCCGCCGACGCCGCGCGCGCCGGCTCTTCCTACATCGTCGTCGGCCGGCCGATCCTCAAGGCCGCCGATCCCGCCGCCGCCGCCCGCGCCATCCTGGCCGAGCTCGCGAGCGCCTAGCGTCCCGCCCCCGCGGGCCGACCCGCCCCACCCTCCATTTTCCCCGCATGAGTCGCACCGCCGCCATCCTCCTCGCCGCCGGCAGCAGCCGCCGCATGGCCGGCACCGTCGCCGACAAGATCCTCGCCCCGCTCGCCGGCAAGCCGGTCTTCGCGCACTCCGCCGCCGCGTTCCTCCGCAGCGGCGTGGTGGACTTCTTCGTCGTCACCTACCGCGACCAGCGCCAGATGGTCGAGCTCTCCGCCTACGCGCCCACGCCCACGCTCTTCGTGCCCGGCGGCGCCGAGCGGCAGGACTCCGTCGCCGCCGCCCTCGCCGAGCTGCCCGACGACGTGAAATACGTTTTCATCCACGACTGCGCCCGCCCCCTCGTCCGCGCCGAACAACTCGTCGGACTCCACAAGATCGTCCGCCGCGAGGACGCCGTCGTGCTCGCCCACCGCGTCACTGACACCGTCAAGGAGCACCGGGGCGAAGGCATGTTGCGCAACCTGCCGCGCGAGCACCTTTGGGCGATGGAGACGCCTCAGGTCTTCGCCCGGGACCTCATCTGCCGCGCCTATGCCAAGGCCATGAACGCCGGACGCCGCCTGACCGACGACGCCGCCGCGGTCGAGCTGCTCAAACATCCGGTCGCCCTTCTCG
>CAYYVB010000256.1:0-5293 GCA_964475035.1 uncultured Opitutaceae bacterium
TCGAACCCTCCGCCGCCTGGCTCGAACACGTGCAGAAGGCCTCGGTGCGCTTCAACAACGGCGGTTCCGCCTCCTTCGCCTCGGCCGACGGCCTGATCGTCACCAATCACCACGTCGCCGCCGACGCGATCTACAAGCTCAGCACCAAGGAGCGCGACCTCCTCAAGCAGGGCTACCTCGCCCGCACGCGCGAGGAGGAGCTCAAGTGCGTCGACCTCGAGCTCAACGTCCTCATGTCGATCGAGGACGTCACCGCCCGCGTGAACGCCGGCGTGCGCGCCGAGATGTCCGCCGGCGAGGCGCTCGCCGCCCGCAACGCGGCCAAGGCCCAGATCGAAAAGGAATCCCTCGAGGCCACCGGCCTGCGCAGCGACGTCGTCACGCTCTACCAAGGCGCGCAATACCACCTCTACCGCTACAAGGTCTACACCGACGTCCGCCTTGTCTGGGCCCCGGAGGAGCAGGCGGCGTTCTTCGGCGGCGATCCGGACAACTTCGGCTATCCCCGCTACAACCTCGATGTGACGGTGTTCCGCGCCTATGAAAACGGCGCGCCCGCCCGGGTGGAGCATTTCTTCAAGTGGAATCCCGCCGGCACGCGCGAGGGCGACCTCGTCTTCCTCACCGGTCATCCCGGCGCCACCCAGCGCCTCATCACGCTCGCCGAGCTCGAATACGCGCGCGACATCCAGTCGCCCGCCGCGCTCCGCTGGCTGAAGAGCCGCGAGGTCCTCCTCAACAGCTACGCCAAGAGCGCCCCCGAGAACGCCCGCCGTGCGCAGGACGAGCTCCGCGGCATCGAGAACTCCCGCAAGGTCTGGGACGGCCGCATCGCCGGCCTGCTCGACCCCGCGCTCATCGCCGAGAAGAAGGCCGAGGAGGAGGCGCTCAAGCGCTTCGCCCAGGACCGGCCCGAACTCGATGCCGCCGACGCGTGGGACAAAATCGCCGCCGCGCAGCAGGTCATCGCCCAGAACGCCGTGCGCAACGCCTACCTCGAGACCTACGGCTTCAACTCCGACCTCTTCAGCGTCGCGCGCAAGATCGCCCGCGACGTCGCCGAGCGCACCAAGCCCAACGGCGAGCGCCTGACCGAGCACCGCGACTCCGCGCGCACCTCGTTCGAGCTCGGCCTGTTCTCCGGCAAGCCGATCTACCCCGACCTCGAGCAGCTCAAGCTCCAGCACTTCCTCACCGTCATGGCGATGGAGCTCGGCGTGAACGACCCCGCCGTGCAGATCGCCCTCGACGGCAAGTCGCCCTCCGTGCGCGCCGCCGAGCTGGTCAACGGCACCAAGGTCGGCGACGTCGCCGTCCGCCGCGCGTTGCACGCGCAGGATGCCGCCGCACTCGCGCAGAGCGACGACGCGATGATCCGCTTCGCCCTTGCCATCGACGAGGCCGCCCGCGGCGTCCGCCGCGTCATGGAGCAACAGGCCGAGGTCAAGGCCCAGGCCCACGCCCGTATCGCGCGCGTCCGCTATGCCAAGGACGGCGACCGGGTCTCGCCCGACGCGACGTTCACGCTCCGTCTCTCCTACGGCGCCGTGAAGGGCGTCGCCGCCGGCGGCCAGCAGATCCCCGCCTACACCGTGCTCGGCGGCAAGTTCGAGCGCGGCGCCGAGCGCGGCTTCACGCCGCCCTACGACATCCCCGCCTCGTGGACCGCGGCGAAGGAGAAGCTCGATCTCGGCGTGCCCTACAACTTCATCAGCACGAACTACAGCATCGGCGGCAATTCCGGCAGCCCGACGCTGAACCGCGACGGCGAGTTCATCGGCATCATCTTCGACGGCAACATCCACACGCTGGTGTGGAACTACGCCTACACGGAGACGGAAGCCCGCTCGGTGAGCGTGGACGTGCGCGGCATCATCGAAGCCATGCGCAAAGTCTACGGCGCCGACGCGCTGGTGGACGAGCTGCTGGGGAACAAGTGAGCGAAGGGAATCGCCCCGCCGCGACGGCTATGATGCGCGGTGCGGGCGGGAAACCGCTCACTTCTCCGGACCGAGGATCTTCTCCTCCAGCTCCTTCACCACGGTGATGAAGGCCTCCGGCGTCGGTGCCGTCATCAACGCCTCGCGAGACGCGGCGTCCTTGATCAGGCGGCAGAGCGAGCCGACGAGGATGAGGTAGTCGGTCGGGTTGCTCTTCGGCGTGCCGAGCACGAACATCAGGCGCACGGTCTGGTTTGAGTTCTCGAACAACACGCCTTCGGTGCTGCGGCCGACGGCGAGGACGATCTTCTTCACGTGCTCGGTGCGTGCGTGAGGCAGCGCGACCTCGTTGCCGAGGCAGGTGGTGTCGAGGCGCTCACGCGCGAGGAGCTCGTTGTAGAAATTCTGGAAATTGACGACGTCCGGGTGCGCCTCGAGCAGGCGAGCGACCTCGTTGATGGCGGCGGTGCGTTTCGTGTGCTGCAACGCGAGCGTGATGCGCGAGGGATCGAGGAGTTTGGACAGGCGGGTGGCCATGCGGCGTCGGGGACGGGAGAGCTGACTCCCGGCCCGCGGGGTTGGCAAGGCAGGAGTGGACGCGCCGGGGTCGGAGGCGTCGTGGCGACGAAAAGGCTGTTGCCGCACCGCGGCGGCTCGCTCTCATTGCGGCCATGCGTTTTCTTTCCGTCGTCGCCCTGCTGACGCTGACCGTCACGCTGCAGGCCCAGGATTTCACCGCCACGATGTCGGCCGGGGAGCAGACTGCCGCCGGCCTCGCCAAGCTCACTCCCGCCGAACTCACCGCGCTGAAGGCGGCGGTCGAACGCTACAAGTCGGGCGAAGTCGCCGCCATCAAGCAGGAAGCCGAACAGAAAGTCGCCCAAGCCGTGGCGCAGGCGGAGGAGAAGTCGAAGGAGGAACGCAAGCGCGGCTACCTCGCCGGTCTCTTCAACCAGACGGCGGCCAAGGACGAGTTGCTCGTGCAGTCGACCTTGCCCGGACGCCACCAGAATTTCCAAGGACGCCCGATCTACACGCTCGCCAACGGCCAGCGCTGGGCCGTGGTGGAAAACGCCCGCTACTTCGCCGCGCGGCCGTTGCAGGATCCGAAGGTCAAGATCGAGCCGGGCGCCATCGGTTCCTTCTGGCTCGAGATCGAAGGCGGCCCGCGTCTGCGCGTGAGGCCCGTCGTCGAGGGTGGAGCACGCTGACAGCCCGGAGAAAATTTCCATGAAGAACCCGCTCGCCATTCTTGTCTTTGCCGCCTGCGCCCTTGTTGCCGCGGCCGCGCCCCTGAAGGATCTGCCCGCGGAAAAATTCCGCGCCGCCGGTCTGCACAAGTTGACCGACGCCGAGCTCGCCGAATTGCAGGCGGTGTTCGACCAGCTCAAGTCCGGTGAGATCACCGCGATCAAGCAGGAGGCCGAGCAGAAGGTCGCGCAGGCGGAGGCGATCAAGCAGGAAGCGCAGCAGAAAGTCGCCGCCGCCGAGGCGAAGGTGCAGGAGACCGAGGCCGAACAGAAGAAGAAGGGGCCGGGCTGGCTGCGCGCCCTCGTGACCTTGCAGAACACCACCGAGAAGGCGGGCAAGGCCGATCCGGTGCAGTCGCGCATCGCCGGACGCTTCCGCGGCTGGGAAGGCAAGACGCTCTTCCGCCTCGAGAACGGCCAGATCTGGCAGCAGAACGACGACTCGAGCTACGTGGGTGTCGACTACGACTCGCCCGCCGTGCGCATTTACCCGGGCATGCTCGGCGCCTTCTGGATGGAAGTCGAAGGCGTCAATCCGCGGGTGAAGGTGAAGCCGCTGAAGTTGGAGTGAGTCGGCCCCGTCTTTGACCGGCCCGACGTCGATGGGCGGCGACTTCTCGCCGACGGCTTTCGATTGGGCGAAGCAAGACTGCGCCCCTACAAGATAACAATAAGGCGCGCCGGGTGGGCGCGCCTTGGGGTTTTGGGAGGTGTCGGGGGAGCGATGCGGTCCGACTCACGCGGTCGGCGGAGCTTCGGATGTCTCGGTGGCGCCGGCTTCGTTCGCGGCTTCCTCTTCGGGCGAGGCGACGACCTTCGCGATGGCGAGGAGCTTGTCGCCTTCCTCCAGGTTGACGAGGCGCACGCCTTTCGCGCCGCGGCCGGTTTCGCGGATCTCCTTCACACGGGTGCGGATGCTCTGGCCCTTGGCGGTGAGGAGCATGACTTCGTCGGTGTCGCGGACGCTGAGTGCGCCGGCCACGGCGACGGAACCGTCGTCGGGCAGGTCGATCGCGATGACGCCGGTGCCGCCGCGGCGGGTCTTGCGGTAATCCTCGAACGGTGTGCGCTTGCCGACGCCGTCCTCGCGGGCGACGAGCAGGCGAGCCTCGTGGTCGCACACTTCGATCGCCTGGAGGTAGTCGCCCTTTTTCTTGAAGCGCATGCCCGTGACGCCGCCGGTGAAGCGGCCCTGCGGACGCAGGCCGAGCTTCGGGCCTTCGGCTTCCTCGCCTTCGACGGCGGGAGTCGCGGTGGCAGCGGCCTCGGCGGCTTCGTCCACCTCGACTTCGGCGGCGCCTTCGTAGAAGCGCACGGCCTGGCCTTGGTGGGAGACGAGGATGATCTCGTTCGCGCCGTTGGTGAGGACGGCGCCGACGATGTCGTCGCCGTCGGAGAGCTTCATGCCGCGGATGCCGCCTTCGCGCGTGGCGCCCTCGTATTCGGCGAGGGCGGTCTTCTTGATCGCGCCGCTCTTGGTGGCCATGACGACGAAGTGCTCGGGCGTGAATTCCTTCACGCAGAGGAGCGCGGCGAGTTTCTCGCCCTGCGAGAGGCGGAGGAACGAGGCGACGGACTTGCCCTTCGCGGTGCGCGTGCCCTCGGGGATGTCGTAGACCTTCTTCGCGTGGCACTGGCCGGTGCTGGTGAGGAAGAGCACGTAGTCGTGCGTCGAGGCGGTGAAGAGGTTCTCGACGAAGTCGTCCTCGTAGGTCTCGGCGCCGATGACGCCCTTGCCGCCGCGTTTCTGCGAGCGGTATTCGGCGACCGGCGTGCGCTTGATGAAGCCGAGGTGCGAGACGGTGATGACGGCGCCCTCGTTCGGGATGACGTCCTCCATGCGGAGCTCGCCGGCGTCGTCGATGATCTGGGTGCGGCGCGGGGAGGCGTATTTGTCGCGGAGCTCGACGAGCTCCTTCTTGATCAGCGCGAGGAGTTTTCCCTCGTCGTCGAGGATGCCCTGGAGTTCGTCGATGAGCTTCATCAGCTCGAGGTATTCCGCCTCGATCTTGCCGCGCTCGAGGCCGGTGAGCTGGTAGAGGCGGAGTTCGAGGATGGCGTTGGTCTGCGCCTCGGAGAGCGGATACTTGAGCATCAACCGCT
>CAYYVB010000257.1:0-5280 GCA_964475035.1 uncultured Opitutaceae bacterium
CGACCATCCTCGTCGAAGTCATAGAGTTCGCGCACGCGGCCGCGGGGACCGACGAGGCGCAGGGGCAGCCCGAGTTGGAGCGCGCGCGCCTCGGCCGCGGCGCGGCGTTCCTGCTGCAAAGAGCGCATGGCGGCGACCACGCGATCACGGGTGGCGGGGTCAGACAAGTCGCCCGCGGTGGCGAGAATGTCCGCCACACGGCGCGGCGCGGGCGGCGGTGTGGACGTTATGCTACCTGCGGCGGCCGGGACGGTGGCGCGGGGGGGCGGTTGGTCTGCACCACCGGAAGAGTGCGGCTCGTTGTCAACCGGAGTGTCTGCGGAAGTTCCGGTCGCGGCGCGAATCGGCGGCGGGGTTTCCGTGGTCGCGGTGCTCGGCGCCGTGGCTGGTGCGCCAATCGACGCAGCCTCGGGCTGGTCGGAGGGGCGGAGAAAAAAGGCTACGCCTGCGAGGGCGAGCGCGAGGACGAACAGGGCGAAGGAGCGGTGACGCATCATGGCGGCAGAAGGCGCAGAGGCGCGTCACCGCATCGGATGCTTTTGGCAGAGCCCCGCGCCGGGGAAAGCGCGAATCCGCCGGAATCGCAGGAGGAATCAGGAAACCGGCGACCAAAAAGCCCGCCGGAAATGGGCGGGCTGCGAGGAGGGCGGGGGCGGAGTTGGGTTCAGGCCTTCGCCGTGAACCGCTGCCGGCGCCGATTCCACATCACGCCACCGAGGGCGAGCAATCCGGCCAGTGCGGCGTAGGTGGAGGGTTCGGGGATGGCGGTGACGGAGCCGGTAAATGTCACGTTATCGATGGAAAACGTGCCCCCGCTGGCTTCGGCATTCCAGCCGTAGAAGCGCAGTGTGATCGAAGATGCGCTGCTCTGGAATGCGGCCGCGCTCAGAGAGACTGTGCTGCCGGTCTGCGCGGAAGTCGTGGCATCAAAATTCCAATAGAAGATATTCCCTGATTGAACGGAGAGGTTGGTATTCGAGTTGATGCTGCCTGGGAGATTTGTGGCGTAATTGTCGCCACCTGCATTGGATCTGACCGCATAGGTTCGTATGCCGGTGCCTGAACGTTGGACTGTGAACGTGAGCTGTGTCAGGCTGAGCGTGTAACCAGAACCAGGGGTAATCGTGACTGAGTAATAGTCCGAGGTGCTTAGCGAGCCGGAGTGACTCGAATAAGTATTGTCGCTAGCAACGCCGCCGGTCGGCCATTCCGTGAATGAAAAACGCCCTGCAGCATTGGGGTTGGCCGAAACGCCAACCGCGGTGAATGAAGAAAAAGTCAGATTTGAAACTGATGGGACAGTAGAGGGGTCAGTTGTCCCTGATCCAGTAGTCACGCTTGCAAAATCGTAGGTCGCAGTGAATGGCGTAGTCTGCGCTCGCAGAGTGGCCACTGTAACCACAATCGCGAATATGTAGCAAAGTATATGCTTCATGGCATGGGGTAGATGTGGCGAGTGCTTAGCAGTTCAAAGAGATGAAGCACGCGTTTTTTTGTCGCACGCGCATTTTTTACAATTCGTCCCCTTCCTTCGTTCCGGCACACTGAGTTTTAACCCAGGGGTATGCCCGACACGAGTTTGTCACGCCTTGCGGCTTGCGGGGAGGCGGTCCGACCGGCAATCTCCGCCGAATTCGTATGCGCAACACAACTCGTTCCTTCGTCAGCTCCCTGCTGTTCGTCGCGGTCGCGCAGCTGGCCGCTCACTCCCAGCTACTGCACGAGCCCTTCAACTACACCAGCGGGGATAACCTCCCGGGCAAGGTGCTTGATGCCACCTATACCTGGGGCACCCAGAATTCCGGCACGGCGGTGTCCGTCACCAGCGGCAATCTCTCCGTCACCGGCTTGGCCGCTTCGAGCGGCAATTCCGCCCTCCTGCCGGGAGGCAACTTCCAAGAGGCCGTCCTGCCCTTCACCACTTTCAGCACCGGCACGCTCTACTTCTCGTTTGCCTTCAATCTTTCCAGCCTGCCCACGGCCACGACTTACAGTTTCTCCCTGAACAGCAGCACCAACTTCGCTGCGACTGTTTGGCTGCAGGCCAGCGGCGGCGGCTATCAGATCGGCCTCGCCAATCGCAGCAGCGGCACGACGCCGGTCTATGATTCGACGGTGTTTGCGACGGGCAGCACGGTTTTTCTCGTCGGCAGTTATGAGTTCGTCAGCGGGACGTCCAACGACATCTCCCGTCTCTGGATCAATCCCTCGGCGGCTACCTTTGCGGCAGTTGCCGCGCCGTCCGCCACATTGACTTCGACCGGTGGCACGGACATAGCGAGTCTGAACTCCTTCCTCATCCGTGGGGCCTCTGGTTCGCCCGGCGGCACGATGGACGAGCTCCGCATCGGCAGCACATGGGCTTCGGTCACACCGGCGGCCCCCATTCCCGAACCGTCGACTTATGCCGCGCTGTTCGGCGCACTCGTCCTCGGCGTCGCTCTTGTCCGTCGTCGGTCCAAGCGGGACTGAGTGCCGTCAGTTTACCGCGGCTGCGTTTTTGAGGGTAGGGCCAATTCCGTTCTCAACATGTTCACACCTTTCGCGCCGGCGATCTGCTCGCGGCTGATCGACTCTTTTCGGCTGGCGGGCTGGTTGCCCCGGATTGCCTTCGCCGCGGCCCTTTTCTTCGCCGTCAGCGTCGCCGACGCCAAGATCGGCGCGGCGTTCCAGCTCCTGCTCGGCAACCCGAGCAACGCCGTCACCGACCCGGCGGTGAAGAACAACTACCTGATCGTCCGCGACCAGTTCGCCATCAGCTACAACGACGCCCTCGGCCAGCCCAATTGGGTCAGCTGGAACTTCACCCCGGATGACCGCGGCAGCTCCGGACGCACCGAGGCTTGGTCCGAGGATCCGCTCCTGCCCGAGGGTTTTTACCGGGTGCAGACCAGCGACTACGTCGACTCCGGCTTCACCCGCGGTCACATGTGCCCCTCGGGCGACCGCACCGTCACGGCGAACGACAATTCGTTCACCTTCCTGATGTCGAACATGGTGCCGCAGACGTCACACAACAACGCCGGCGTCTGGAATGAGTTCGAAAACGAAACCCGCAATCTCGGCGCGGCCGGCAACGAGGTGCTCATCATCTGCGGCCCGAGCGGTTTCAGCGGCGCCCGCATCACCAGCGGGGCCGCCGCCATCCCGGCTTACGTCTGGAAGGTCGCCGTCGTAGTCCCCGCCGGCACCGCACCCATCACCGAGCGCATCACGACCTCCACGCGGGTCATCGCGATCAAGGTGCCCAATGTCACCTCCGGCCTGAGCAATGACTGGCGCCAATACCTCACCAGCGTGAACCAGATCCAGCAGGACACCGGTTTCACCTTCTTCACCGCCCTGCCGGCGCAGACCGCCGCCGTCCTCCGCACCATGATCGACGGCCAGCCGCTGCTCGGCGCCCCGATCATCACCGAGAGCCCGTCCGCCCAGTCCGTGGCCGTCGGCGGCACCGCCAATTTCTCGGTCACCGCCACCGGCGACGCACCGCTCTCCTACCAGTGGTTCTTCGAAGGACAGCCCATCTCCGGCGCCACGTCCGCGACCCTCGCGGTCGAGAACGTCCAGCTCGAGGACATGGGCCACTACCGTGTCACCGTGACCAACAACGTCTCCAGCACCACCAGCGAGAACGTCCTCCTCGTGGTCACCGGCGTCGCCCCGAGCGTCCTCACGCCGCCGGCTTCGCAGACCGTCGCCGCCGGCGAGAACGTCACCTTCTCCGCTCTCGTCGCCGGCTCGCCGACGATGACTTACCAGTGGCGCAAGGACGGCCAGCCGATCGACGGCGCGACTTCCACCACGCTCCAGCTCACCAACGTCCAGGCTTCCGCCGCGGCGGTCTACGACGTCGTCGCGACCAACTCCGTCTCCAGCGCCACCAGCGCCGGCGCCACGCTCACCGTCACGCCGCGCGCCCCGGTCATCACCGCGCAACCCACCGCACGCAGCGTCGGCCTCAATGGCACCGCGACCTTCAGCGTCACCGCGGTCGGCACCGAGCCGTTCACCTACCAGTGGCGGAAAGACGGCGTCGCCATCACCGGCAACGCCTCCGCCGCCACCGCCACGCTCTCGCTCCCCAACGTCAGCGAGACCGCCCTCGGCTCCTACGACGTCGTCATCACGAACTCCGTCGCCGGCGTCACCAGCGACGCCGCAGCCCTCACGATCAGCTCGTTCACCGGCGGCGCGCTCAACTACACCGGCGGCACCTACGGCCAGAACTTCGACACGCTGCTCGGCACGCACGGCTACGACTCGGACACCGCGCTTTCCATCACCGGCAACGGTCCGCACCAGCTCACCGCCGCCCCGTTCAATGGCACCGAGCTCGGCGGTTGGTGGATCGTCAAATACGCCGGCTCCGGCGCCAACGCCCGTTTCAAGGTCGACGACGGCACCACCGTCAACGGCGCGATCTATTCCTACGGCTCGAGCGGCTCAAGCGATCGTGCCCTCGGCTCACTCGCCAGCGGCTCCACCCAGTCGCGCTTCGGGATGATGCTGAACAACAACACCGGTCAGACTCTCACGCAGTTCACCGTCACCTACACCGGCGAGCAGTGGCGCGAAGGCAACAGCGCCGCCAACACCCTCGCCTTCAGCTACGCCGTCGACGCCACCGACCTCAACACCGGCACCTTTGTCGCCGCCTCCGCGCTCAGCTTCACGTCTCCGATCAACGGCACCACCAGCACCAGCGGCGTCATCCTCGACGGCAACGCCTCCGCCAACCGCCGCACTGTCAGCGCCACCGTCACCGGGCTCGTCTGGCCCGCCGGCTCCCGCCTCATCCTCCGCTGGACCGACAACGACGACACCAATAACGACGACGGCCTCGCGATCGATGATTTCGTCTTCACCGCCGCCGATTCCGGTCCGGTCGCACCCGTCATCGTCAGCACCACACCCGCCGACGAAGCCACCGGTCTTTCCCCGTCCACCGCGATCACGGTCACCTTCAACCAGCCCGTCACGCTCGCGGCGGATTGGTTCACGCTCACCAGTGCCGCCCAGGGCGCCCTCACCGCCACGGTCAGCGGAGGTCCGACCAGTTACACCGTCACGCCCACCGTCGCGCTTCCGGTCAACGACACCATCACGCTCGGCGTCATTGCCGCCCGCGTCACCGATGCCGCCACCGGCAATCTGACGATGACCGAGGATTATTCCCTCAGTTTTGCGACCGTCGTGCCCGTGGCGCCGAGCATCACGACGCAACCCGCGACACAGAGCGCGACTGCCGGCAGCAACGTGAGTTTCACGGTGGGGGTG
>CAYYVB010000258.1:0-3227 GCA_964475035.1 uncultured Opitutaceae bacterium
GCTTCAGAGGGAAACCATTATCTTCAGATCGGATTGAGAAGCAAAGTCCTTGGCGATGGGTATTCAGTTCCAGGTGTAGCCGACCTATTTCTTGACCGAGAGAATTCAGAAGAACTGCTAAAGTTGTTGGCAGATTTTGAAACTGGCCGAATCAGAGCCACAAACGTAGACGAAGTATACAAATGAGCAGCCCACTCATTGCAGCGTGAGGAAGACGCGCGGGCCGAGGTTCTCGGTCGCACCTGCAGCCGGTTGCGCGAGGAAGAGCCGCTCGGGCGCGATGCCGCCGGTCGTCACGAGATAATCGCGCACTTGGGCGGCGCGCGCCGCGGCGAGGGCGCGGAGATCGTCGGGCGTGACTTCCATCGTCTCGGCGAGCCGGCCGGTCATCTCCTCGAGCGGCAATCCCGCGGCCTGGGCGGCGGCGACCGCCTCGGCGTGGGCGGCGGCGCGGGCCGCGTTTTCTTTCGCGGCCGCGCGGCGCTCGCGCCGGTCGGCCAGCGTCACGGTGCGCACGACCCGTTGGAAGAAACCGCGCGGCGGCGGCGGGGCGACGACCTCGGGCGCGGCGGGGAGCGGTGTGCCGAACTCCGTGCCGGGCGGGAAACGCGCGTCGAACAACTGCTTCACCTTCGCCGCGTAGGCCTCGGGTGCGATGACGAGCTGGTCGGGCGGCGGCTGGTTCGGATCGAGCGCGCGGCGCTCCTCCCACACCTGGGCGCGCACGAGCGCGGCGAGCTTCACGCGCTTCAACGCATGGATGTCCGCCGGGCCGTCGGTGTTGCCCTCGAGGCCGAGGCTGAGGCCGGGCCGGTTGCGCAGCGCCTGGATCATGGTGTCGAGCTTGGCGCGTGCGGTGTCGCGCAGGGCGCTCGAGCCGGGATCGAATTCCTGGAAGGCGAGTTCATCCCCGCCGCCGACGAACATCGAGCCGAGCAACGCGAAGGGCGACACGGCGGCCTTGGTCAGGAGGTTGACGATGACGCGCACGACGACGCGGCCGATCCGCAGGTCGGGATCGCCAAGGTCGCCGGACATCGGGACGTCGATGACGATGCGGCCGTCGATGTCCTTCAACAGCGCCACGCCGAGCCGCACGGGCAGCTTCGTCGCGTCGGGACTGTCCACCGCGGCGCCGAACGTGAATTGGTCGAGCTTGATGACATTCTCCGCCTGCAACTGCGAACCCTGGACGCGCGCGTGCACGTCGAGCCCGAGCTTGCCGCGCGCGAGTTCGTAGCCCGCGTATTTGCCGCTGTAGGGGCTGAACGGCAAGAGATCGACGTTGCCCAGCCCGACCGTGAGATCGATGAAGCGCTTCGCGCCGAGCGGGTCGAGGCGGCCGGTGACGGTCAGCGGCCCGACACCGTCGACCGAGCCGCGCAGATCGACCTCGGCGCGGGCGGGATTCTCCGACGACAGCCCGCCGATGGTGCCGCCGAACTGCCGCAACCCGACGCGCACCTCCGGGGCGAGCGAACGGTCGGCGAAGCTGAAATCACCCTCGGACAACACCACCCGGCCGATCGTGATCCGCGGCGCGGCCGAAGTGACCGGCGCGACTTCAGCCGTGGTCGCGGGCTCGACCGTCGGCGGCTTCGCCTCGGCCGCACGTTTCCGCGCGAGGCCGGCAAGGTTGAGCGTGCCGTCGGCGCGACGCACGACGCGCGCGTAGGGACCGGTGAGAGCGATCTCCTCCAACGAAACCGTCAGTTGTGGGGCTGTGGCGAAGGCGAGGCCGTTGAGCGCGAGCGCGGTGAAGCCCGCAAGCTCCTCCTGCATGACGCCGTCGACCAACCCGAGGCGGTCGAGGCGCAGGCTGCCGGTCGTCGCGACCGCCGGGCCGTCGGGACCGGGCGAAAGCAGGACGTGTTGCGTCGTGCTCAGCGTGCCCTGCGTGAAACGCGCGGCGACGAATTCCTCGAGGTAGGGGCTCAGCGGCAGCAGCGCGAAATCCGCCACCTCCACTTGCAGCTCCGCGCGCAATTCCGGCCGCACCGCGACCGTGCCGCCGAGCGTCACGCGGCCTTGGGGCAGCCAATCGAACGCGAGCCGCAATGGCATCATCGCGCCGTCCGCGAGCGTCACTTCGCGCAGGGACAACGCCACGCCCGCCAGCTCGAGGCGAGCGGGCCGCGGCGCGGCGGCGTCCTCGACCGTGAGGCGGAAGTTTTCCAACGCGAGTTCGCCGAGGTGGAAATCCAGAGCCGGTTCCGCGGTCGCCGGCATCGGCGCTGCTGTGTGGGGAGCAGCCACCGGTGCGGCGGTTGCATCGGCGGAGGGCGGGGCGAACATCGTCTGCCAATTGAGCATGCCGTCCGCGGCGCGGCGCACGGCGAGCTGGCCGCCGCTGAGGCGGAGGGAATCCACGGAACCGCGCCGGGCGACCGCATCGAAATGCGTGCCGCGAACCGCAAAGTCCGGCACCTCAAGCGCCGTGGCGCCGTTGTCACGCTCGATCAGTTTGATGTCGCGCAGCAGGAGTTCGCCGTCGGTGAGCCGCAGCACGCGTGCCGCGGGGTTCAGGTCAATGTCGTAGTCGCCACGCACCGTGAGTCGTCCGGAGGCGAGATCGGCCTGAAGGCGGTCGGCGTAGTAGGCGGCATATTTGGCCAATTGCACTTCTTCGAGCACCAGCTCGCCGCTGGAACGGAACGGACCGGTGGCCAGCGTGCCCGTCCACGTGAGTTTTTCGCCCGCTTCCGTGACGGCGGCGAACCGGTAGGGCGCGCCCTTCTCGGCGACCGTGCGGAATTCGGTCACCTCGAACGTCAGCGGACCGAGCGTCGTCGCGAACGGCCGCGAGCGCGACCGGTCGGCGAAGTCCACGCGCGCCTCCTTGACCTGCAGACGGCCGACGCGCACCGGGCGCGGAGGCACGGCGGGGGTGGCGGCCGGCGGTGACTTCGCGGCCTCGGCTTGGAGGCGGGCGACGATGTCGGCGAAATCGAAACTTCCGTCCGGCTCGAGCGCCGCGGCGACGCGGAATCCGTCGAGTTCGACCGCTCCGAGCACCCAGTCGCCGCCAAGCGAGGCAAGGGCGTCGAAGTTAACATAGAGCCGTTGCCACGCGAGGAACGACGCCGCGCCGTCACGCGTCCGGATGTCGAGCCGCTCGACGGTGAGCCCGAGCGTGTAGGGGTTGAGCCGCACCTGCCCGACGCTGACCGACCGCCCGAGCGCGGCGGCGAGCGAGGTGTTTCCGACACCGGTCACGCCAGCAGCCG
>CAYYVB010000258.1:3237-5260 GCA_964475035.1 uncultured Opitutaceae bacterium
TGCTCGAGCTGGCTGCGCACGATCGGCGGCAGGACGAAAAACCCGGTGACGGTGAAGACGGCGAGGAGCGCGAGCGCGATCCCGAGGCTGCGACGCGTGCGATGACTCCAAGAGCGCGGCGACAAAGGCATGACATTCACGATGCGTCGCCGCGCGCAAAAGGCAATCCGGCCGCCGCGACATCGGGCTTGGCGTCGCGCCGCGCGCCGCCTAGCAACGCCGGCGCATGAGCCACCTCGTGCCCGACCACATCTCCGCCGCCGGCCTCACGGCGTTCCTGCATGAGCAGATCCCGCTCACGCGCGCGATGGCGTTGCGTGCGACCGTCGCCGACGTTCGGCGGCTCGTGCTCGAGGCGCCGCTGGCGGAGAACAAGAATCATCTCGGCACCGCGTTCGGCGGCTCGCTCCATGCGCTCCCCACCCTCGCCTGCTATGGCACACTCTGGATGATCCTGCGTGAAGCGGGCCTCGACGGTCACGTCGTCGTCAAACGCAGCCACGCCACCTACCACGAGCCGGTCACCGGGCCGCTCCGCGCGGTGTGCACGCGCCCGCCGGCGGAAATCGTGACGGAATTTCTCACGCAACTCCGCCGCCACGCCAAGGCGCGGATGGAGCTCGATGCGATCGTCGAGGGCAGCGCGCCGGACAAGCCCGCGGTGAAGTTCAGCGGAAGCTTTGTCGCCGTCGTGTAGCGGCGGCGAAAGTGGCAAGTAACAAGTGACAAGTAGCAAGTGCTCCCGGAAGCTGAGTCATGTCCGGGAGCGCGGAATCAAACTCACGAGCGAGGCAGCAAGCGTTCGCTCGGGCACTTGTTACTTGTTCCTTGATCCTTGTCACTTGCCGGCGCGCGCTGCGCGCGCCGGTCAGATGTGCTTCGAGTCCGCCTCGTCCTTCTTCGCGTAGCCGGATTCCTGGCGCTGGTGGTTGACCTGATTCTTTTTTAGGTAGGCCTGGTAGACATCGTCGGCCGTCATGCCGAGGGTCTGCGCGAGGGACACGAGGAAGTGGAAGAGGTCGACGACTTCGACCTTGGCGTTCTGCTCGTCGAACTTCTGGTATTTGGCCCACCACTTCCACGGCACGCTGTCGATCAGCTCGGCTGTCTCCTGCTGCATGGCGCGCGTGTAGTTGAGGATCCACTTGGCCTTTTCCTCGTCGGTCGGCGGCGGCAGATTCACCCCAATGCGCTTATTGAGCGCATCTTGCATACGGAAGATCTCCTCGAGTTTGTCCATGCGGCGCAGCGTGGGCGGGCGCCCGGGGCGAGGCAAGTCCGGGGCGGGGAAAAATAGCTGTTGCGCGGGCGCGGGCCATTCGAGACGTTGGGCGCTCTCATGCCGCCGTTCCATCCCGCCCCAAGGGATGCTTGAGACCGCTCCGCGGGCTCCGGCCGGCTCAACCACCGCGCCGCCGCTTCCCGGCAGGCGCTTTCAACCAAGTAGATACATGTCCTCCACAGAATCGTCCGGTGCGCCCGCCGAAGGCACCGCGACTCCACCGGCTGACGCAAGCAGCGTGCCGGTCGCCTCGTTCGGCAGCAGCCGCGGTTCGGGCCTGGCCCGCGGCAAGCGTCCCAGCAGCCCTGCGGCTTCCGCCGCCCCGGCTGCCTCCTCCGCCAGCGCCGACTACCAGCCGACCGCGATCGAGATCGTCCACGCCCCGCGCGAATACCAGAACCCGTTCGCCCCGGCCACCCCGGAGCCCGCGCCTGAAGCCGCGGCTCCTGCCGCCGCTCCCACCGAGCCGGCCCCGTCCGCCCCCGCCGCCGCTCCTGCGCCCGCTCCGGTTCGCGCTCCGCGTCCCGCTGCGCCCGCTGCGGCCGCCCCCGAGCTCTTCCCGCTCGAAGGCCAGCCCGCCACGGCGGCCACGCCCGACGAGAAGGCCGAGCTCAACATCCTCCCGCCGGAGCGCCCGAAACCGGTCTCTCCGCAGACCTGGGAGAGCGAAGGTTTCCGTCCTGTCCGCGAGCCGCGCGGCGATCGCCCGCGCCGCGAAGGCCGTTTCGACGGTCCGCGCCC
>CAYYVB010000259.1:0-323 GCA_964475035.1 uncultured Opitutaceae bacterium
CGCGTGATTTCCGCGATCAACTAACTGCACATCAACAGCTGTGATAGGTGTTGGTACGCCGAGTTCCGGCGATTCGCTCGGACGCTTGTCGCGACGCTATGCTAGGCAATCTCCGCTTCGCGCCGCCAACTACTTCGCCTTCTCGATTGTGCATGATACCGAAGTCCCATCCATTTTCATGACCACAGCGTAGTGAAAAAGCTGTGGAGTTCCTCTAACTTTGCATAGGACATGGCCACTGCTGGGATCAACTTTGTTCCGCGCAAACAATCCCTACTTGTCGTCATCTGTCGCGGCTCGAAAAGACGCAAGTTGCATATCTG
>CAYYVB010000259.1:333-4539 GCA_964475035.1 uncultured Opitutaceae bacterium
GGTATTTACACCGAACGACATCGTGGAACTGCGGATGATTACTACCAGTTTCGATACCAGTTTGCGTTGACCATTGGTATCCGCGTGATCTCCGCGATCAACTAAATGCACATCAACAGCTGTGATAGGTGTTGATGTGTGGTCTTGAAACCTACGTGTTGATTGATATGTATGCGAGGTGTGTGTAGGTTGCTCATCATGAAACCGTGTGTCTGGCTATCCGCAATCGTTTCATAAGTCGCTGCAGACAACGCAGCAAGCGGCCTCACTCACGCAGTAAGAGAACTCCAGCCGCTAAGGCGAAGCCTTCCGACGAAACAGTCTCAGTTGTCATACGTTCTTGGAGACGACGACAGGAGCATACGGATATCGTGCGCAAACACGTCTGCACCCCGCCCGTAGGCCACGAACAAGCGGATGCGTCCAAACGTGTCGAAGACGTACGTTCCCGCGGAGTGATCCATCGTGTATTGATCGGGGCGACTCCTCGGCTGCTTCTGGTAGAACACCTTGAACTCCTTGGCAACCCGGGCTGTCGCCTCCGCATCGCCGTGCAGACCCAGAAAGCTCGGATGGAAGGAGGGCACATAGGTGCGCAGCGGATCGGGTGTGTCGCGCTCCGGATCGATGGTGAGGAAGAGCACTTGCACCTTCTCGGCATCCAGACCGAGCTTCTTCATGACCGCCGCCATCTCGGCCAGCGTGATCGGACACACGTCAGGGCAGTGGGTGTACCCGAAGAACAGCACCACGACCTTGCCCTTGAAGTCCGCAAGCGTGCGGACCTTGACCGTGTGATCGGTGAGCCGGAAGTCTGCGCCGAAGTCACTCCCTGTTATGTCGGTGGAAAGAAACGTCAGTTTGTCCGCGGGCCTATCGCAGCCCATCAGCAGGAAGAGAAGCAGGCAGGCTGCGGCGAAACCGGGTGCCGGTGACCAGAGCATCTTCAGGATTCAGTGTTCCCCGGATGACGGCCGAAGAGCCGCGTCCAGGAAAGAATTGTCAATAGCGCTTGCCGGATCGACGTCTGCTTCGAGATCTTGCACTTCCCGTGCGATGTCGAAGTCCTTGCGCACCCTCGATGGATCGAACGCGCCGAGCGCGAACCCGGCCTGGCCGGCGTTCTGATACAAGCCCACGGCCCAGCGCCAATTGGCAAGCTCCTCCGAGCACTTCAGGTTCGGATAGGCTTCGGCGAGTGCATCGATGCACGGCTTACCGTCGGCCAAGCAGGCTGCCACCGCAGCCTGGGTCGCCCGCACCACGGCGGCGACCAGGCGCGGTTTGTCACGGATCAAGGCGGACGATGCGATGAGCGAGATGTTGTAGAGATTGAGGCCCGCGTCTCGCCAAGGAAGCCGACCGAGGTTGTCCCCGAACGCCTCCGGATAGAGCCGGAAGCTATCGGGAAAGGCGTTGATGGTGATGTCCACGGTTCCATCGCGCAGGGCGTCCACCTTGCCGGCGTTGGGAACGTCCACCCAAATGGCCGAACTCGGATCGATACCATTGATTCTGGCCAGGGCGCGCCACAGCGCGCGAGCGGGATCTCGCGCCTCGGTCCCGATCTTCTTGCCGGCAAAATCGCGGATCGACCGGATGCCGCTGTTCTTGAGCCAGTAGAAGGTGTAGGGCGAGTTGGCAAACAGATTCATCACCGCAACCACATCGCTGCCCTTGCTGCGCATCGCCAGCACGACCTGTAAATCGGCGATTGCCATGCTAGCAGGATTCTTCGCTACGAGGCCTACCGTACGGCCCGAGCCGCTACCCGGCTCGATCGCGACCTGGACGCCGGCTCGCGCATACAAGCCCGCCTTCTGCGCATAGAACAACGGCGCGTGTTCGGGGCCAGCCGCCCAGTTAAGATACAAAGTCACTTTGTCCTGGGCCACGCCGTGTGGACTGGAAAACAGGACGCTCGCGCCTAGGAAAAGCGCGGCAGAAGCAATCCGACTCCTCCTCACTCCTCTCTCCTCCTTTGCCCGCAGGAGGCTATGTGCCGAGCGACGCATCGAGGTATTGACGAAGCTTCGCGAAGTCGATCGCCCCGAGCGTCTGCGACACAAACTTCCCGCTTGTGTCTATGAGGAACGTGGTGGGAACGACCTGAGTACCGTTGAACGAACGCGCGAGCTCTCCGGTGGTGTCGAGCACTACGGGGAACGGCAAGCTCCTGCCAGCGGCGAAATGTCGAACGTGCTCCGGCGGGTCGTAGGTCATTGCCACCGCGATGATCTCGAAGCCACGGTGGCGATAGTCACGATAAGCCTGGATGAGATCAGGCATCTCTCCGACGCAGATGGAACAGCTCGTGGCCCAGAAGGTCACCATGACCACTCTCCCGCGCATCTCCTCCAGGCGGATCTGCCGGCCATCGAGGGTCGAAAATGTCACGGCCGGGCCGACCTGCCGCTGCACCAGTGCGTAAGAAGCTATCGCGATGCCCAGCGCGGCGAACACGAGCAGTGCGATCTTCCTGTTCCGGCTAGTCGCCACTAAATCGATCCCGCTCGATGCGTCCGTCCTTGACGTGCACTACGCGCTGGGCATGTTCGGCCACGGCGAGGTTGTGGGTCACCATGACGATCGTTCTGCCGTGCTCGTGCAGGGACCCGAGCAGCTTCAGCAGATCGGCTTCGGATGTCGAATCGAGATTGCCCGTGGGCTCGTCCATGAGCAAGATCTCCGGCTCGTTGGCGAGCGCGCGTGCTACGGCGACCCGCTGCTGCTGGCCGCCGGAGAGGGCACCGGGTGGCAGGTGCGCTTTGTCCGCGAGACCCACCGAATCGAGAAGCGTGATCGCGCGCGCGCGTCCTTCATCGCTTCTCTTGCCGCCGAACCACAGCGCAAGCTCAATGTTCTCGAGCGCCGTCAGGTGCGGCAGGAGGTTGAAGAACTGGAAGACAAACCCGATCGCCCGGGCCCGCGTGCGAGCGAGCTTGGCTGGCCCCAGGTTCGAGAGCTCCATGTCGTCAAGGTGCACCTGCCCGCTCGTGGGGCGGTCGAGGCCACCCATGATCTGCAGCAGCGTGCTCTTGCCATGGCCCGAGGGACCCATGATCGCCAGCCAGGAGCCGCGCTCCACCTGGAGGCATACTCCAGATAGAGCCGCCGCGGACGCCGCGCCCGAACCGTAGACTTTGGTGACGTTCTCGACCCGGATCAGCGCCTCAGGCATAGCGCATCGCCTCCACCGGAGTCAGCTTCGCGGCACGATAGGCCGGATACAAGCCGGCCACCAGCGCGAGGCCCTCAGACAGGGCGAAGGTCCAGAGAAGCGTCGCGCCATCGAGGCTCGGTACGGGTGACTGGCGAAGAGACGCCGTGAATGCGTTGTCGGTCAGGTAGGGCCCGAACACGTAAGCGCCGAGCAGTCCGATCAACACGCCCAGGACACCGCCGAACAGACCGTACAGTCCCGATTCCAATAGGAAGGCGGCGAACAGTGTCTGTCGCGTGCTGCCCACCGCCTGAAGAATCCCGATTTCGCGCCGGCGCTCGTAGACCGCGGTGAGCAGGGTGTTGACGATGCCGAACGCCGCCGCCAACACGCCCACCGCAGCCACCGCCTGCATGGCGGTGCTCACGGTGCCAACAATAGACAGGATCGAAGCCAGGAGCTGCTTATCGCTCACCACGGCGACATTGGCTTTCTCCTGGATGCGTAAGCTCACTGCATCGACCTGCCGCAGGTCTTCGACCTGGACCGCAACGAAGGAGACCTTGCCTTGCACCTCGTAGATCGATTGCACGACGGGAAGCGGCACGAAGCTAGCGATGTCGTCCTTGGTTCCGGTTTCGCGCAGCACGCCGATGATCGGCAACACCTTTCCGCGCACGGTGAACTCGTCGCCTGGCTTGAGTTGAAATTGCTTGGCAATAGCGGAGCCGACTACTACGGCCGGTTCGGCCACATCGTTGAAAAAACGCCCCTCGGCAAGCTCCCACTTTTGCAGCGCGCGCATCGCCTCCGGCCATACACCGATGATGGGAACCGGGCGATTGCGAAAGGCGGTCTTTTCGTTGAGGTAGGGAACGGCGGTTTTCACGCCCGGCACTCCCCGGATCTTGTCGACGTCGGACATTGGGATCGCTTCGGGCAGTTGCTCCCCGGTGAGCACCGAGATCTGCTCGTAGGCGCACCAGCCCTTCGGCGTGACGGTGCACGAATTGCTGCGCCGCGCGGGGTTCGCCCGCGCCGAT
>CAYYVB010000259.1:4549-5254 GCA_964475035.1 uncultured Opitutaceae bacterium
TGCGCCGTAACAGGTTGCGCCATACGAGCTTCGGTAGGTTCACGCGCAACTCACTTAATCGAGCCGAGGTTTTCGATCCGCTCCGCCGCCAGATAGTTGTAGCGCTCGCCATCGATCACCTTTCCGTGGATGTTCAGCTCGTCCCAGGGCTTCGGCACGGCGCCATCTGTCTTCACGGGCAGATAGCGTTTCGCGCACTTCAAGTCCTGGCACACGCGCGCCTCGCGCGAATCGATGACGGCGAACAGGCCGGGGGCGTTGGGCGAGGCCACCGCCACTACGCCGCGCACCACGATCGTTCCCTGATAGCCTTTCATGTCGGCTGCAAGATCTCCTACCTGCAGCGCGCCTGGGGGCGGCGCCTGCTGAGCGGAGCCGAGGAGATCGGGCAAGCTCTTGAAGGGCGATTTCTCTCCCGCCAAAAGCAATCCGCCGCCGACCACCACTGCACCGGCGAGCCCGATGGCGAATAGCCATGACCGCCGTCGCTTTGCAGGCTCCGAAGTCGCGCGCTCGTTGGAATGTTTCACTCTTGCCTTTCCCATGACTCACTCTCCTCTCATCGAGCGAAGCGCCGGCCCCAGCAAGCGTCACACGCTCCGTCCGGCTTGTTCCTCGGGGGCTCGGCTCGCGATCGCGATCTTTGTGATGTGCGCCGAAGAGGTCGTGGCTCCTGTTCCAGAACTCGTGGTGCGGGGCTGGGTG
>CAYYVB010000260.1:0-3804 GCA_964475035.1 uncultured Opitutaceae bacterium
TGACGCCGTGACGCAGCGGCGTCTCGACCAATTCGGTGAACGAGGAGACGTGTCGAATGCGGAAATAATCCGGAAGCATCGGATCGGAGGGTGACCACTTTCCGAGCAAAGCGACAAGACCGGACGCCTGCGGGCCGGAACAACCCACGAGGCACACGAAAAAATCAGAAGCCGGGAGAGCCCACGGAAGACACTGAAAACACGGAGGAAGCTGGGCCCGCGAATTGAGTGAAGCGCTGCGAATGAGGTTCAGGATTGGTGCGAGGACGGATTGATAACGGCGGAGAGCTTTGCCTGAATCTCGGACGCGACGTAGCTTTTTTGGGCGGGGACATGCACCAATGGTATCCCGCCGCTGGCGAACACCGCGTCGACGAAGGCATCGCGTTCTTGGCGGTCTTCTTCATCGTGTGAGCTGTCGTCCAGTTCGATGCCGCATATCGGCGTGAGGTTAGAAGCACGAACGAGGAGAAAATCCACATGCTTGCGATTGATGCGATTGCGGGCAGCGGTGCGCGTGGATCGGTCCAAGCCAGCCTTCACGCCAAAGATATCCTCGAGTCGCACCTTGCCATAAACACGCACCTCAGAGCCGACGACTGAGTCGAGCACGCCAAGAAAGGAACGTTCTGCGGGGGTGAAAATCGCCTTACGCAGATAATAGACGTCAGATTTGCCGCCGCCCTTCGCGGTGAGCTTCGCTGCTAAAATGGCAGCGATGCCAATGATGAAAACGACCACGAGTGCGATGATGATTAGTTTCGTCATGTTCAGATCTTCTGCTCGCTTTGGTGCTGTCCGCCGATCAGCCCTCCTGCACGCGGCGACGCAGATCGGTGTAGGTTATTGCAACGGTGAGTTTAGATCCGGGCACGGCGCAGCTGAGAGTAACGGCCCGTCAGCGAAATCGAGATTTCGATCGTGGACGAATGGCTACTTGGTCTTGGAGCCAGCCGCTATACGGCGCATGGCCGCTTCCGGGACCCGTCGCTTGATCGGCTCACTCTCAGGATCGGGCTCGATCGTCCCATCCGTGAAGGAGACCGCGGGAAGGAGGAATGCTTTGTAGGGACCTCGGCCTGTGATGAGAGCGACGACCTCGCGCGCGGAGGAATAGAGGATCGAGGGACAAGTCACAGCGACCAAGCGGGCCATTGATTCCACCGGCACCTCGTCAGTGACGGTGAACAAGCCGACAAATTCGATCTCGCCTTCGTGCAGGGCGCGGGTGCCCGGCTTACCGGCAAACTTTACGTTGAGCTTTACCTGCCAGAGCCTGGGATTGGCCTTGTTCTGGAGGAACTCAGGGGCGCATTCCGGCAGAATCTCGGCCTCGGAGTCGCCGTCGATGTGGTTCTTGATCGAAACCTTCGCGGGAAAGCTGGTTTCGAGACGCAATGGGGACGGTTTCATTGGTTGATGGCTTCCTTGATGACACGTTGGGTCGCGCGCGGAGGCGGTTGAAAGTCGCGCGGATCAAAAGCCCGTTCGGGGGCGGGGGCGTGGCCATCGATGATCTCGAACCACTGCGTGCGATGTCCCGTGGGCTGGAGATGGCAGCAGAACTCGGCTTCGAGCGCCGTCGCGATCTTCACCATCGTATCGAGGGTGAAATTGGTGGAGCCACGAAGAATCTTGGTGATGTAGGCCGGGCTTGCGCCGATGCGCTTGGCCAACTCGCTTTGGGTGATGCCGCGGCTCTCCATGAGGGTGACGACACCCTCGGTGAATTCCACCTTGGCGGTCTCCAATTTGTAGACGTGGGTTTGCCGCGCCTTCGCCAGCATGGACTGAAGGTCTGCTTGGATTTTTTCGGGCGTTTTCATGGGAGATTTTGGATTCGAAGCGTATTCGCTTTCTTGGCGGCCAAGTAGTCGGACTTCCATTGACGGGCGATGGCAATGGCCTGCTGCTGCGCCTTGGGCGTTCCTTTCACGATGCCGTTGACGCAGAGGATCACGCGCTGCTCGTCGTAGAACCAGAAGAGTCGCAATTTGTGAGTCTTGAATTCGAGGACAACTGGCCCGTTGCCCTTCAACTGCCGGGATTGTTCTTTGTTTTTCGGCGGCCCTCGTTCGGCCGCGAGATGAAGGCGCGCGAGCAGCTTGGCGTGTTCAGCGGCGTCCTGTTGTGCGAGTTGGTGGAGGAAGTCATAGGCCGGGTTCTGCGTGTCCGAACCGACGAGGAAGAGCCGGAAGAGCCGGCCACGGATGAATTCGGTCAGGACGATGTCCACTTTAACCTATAAGTTAACAGTGCAACGCCAAATCGTGACATGAGCGTGCCCCCGGCAAAGGCAGTAGCGCCACGCAGCGCGTGATAAGATCGGCGGAAAGGGCGCACTGGGAATGACATGGCGACGCACAGCGTTGCTGTGACGAAATGACGAGTGGCCCGGCCCAGAGCAGAATCCGGGGCTGAAATCAGGGCAAGCCCGGAGTGGTGGCGAGGCGGTCCTCCCCGGCCAAGCCGAAGCGCGGACAAGGTCACGCTTGGGTTAGCGCACGCGCAGCGGTCGGTGGAAAACGGCGTGTTTCGTCTCGTGGGCGGAGCGGCGATTGCTGAGCAGGTGCTGCAATTGGCGGGAGGCGCGGACTTCTTCGATCAGAAGCTCGCAAAACTGCGGGAGCACCTTGCGTCGCGCGTCCTTCCCCTGCCACACCACGAGAAAATCGAAATACGCTCCGTGCCGGATCAGCCGGCGGGGAACTCCTGCTGCCGCGCGTTCTCCGATCAGCACGCCGTAGCGGAGATAAGGGTGCACCTGTTTGTGCGTGGCGGCCTTGGCGCTGTAGGCGAGCGCTTCGTGGGTATTGATGCTTCCGACTTTGCACTCCACCACGACGCGCGGGATCCATCCGTCGCCGTCTGGGTCGGCGATGAGGATATCGGTTTCGTAGGGATTGGTCTCCGGTGTGAAAGTGTTGTCTTGGCCGTAGCGCTGGATGTGCGCGGTGTAGGCGAGCTTGCGTCCGATTTCGACGGTGCACTTTGGCTCGCCGCGTTTGCGATAGCGGGCGAGCGCTGCGCTTAGCTCCGGTTCGAGCGCTTTTACCCAAGCGCGTTCGTCCAAAGGCTTCATTCCGCGGGGCGGTAGATTTTCACGAGCGGGATCAACGCGCGGCCTTTGGCGTCGAAGTTTTCGTAGTGGTCGGTGACGAGTTGCGCGAGGTCACCGAGGTCGATCAACGTGATGGGGATGTTTGCGCGTTCAGCTTCGTATTTGGCTTCTTTGGTGAACCCGCCGGTGCTGACGTAAAGACCCTTGTCGCCGGACCGCAGGCTGCCGAGAAAGCTGCGGACTTCCTGCGAGCCCATCGAGGAACCGGGGCGATGTTTCACCTCGACCTTGATACGCGGTTCTTGGAGGCCAAGGCCGTCCGGCGAGGCGAGGACGTCGACCCCGCGATCGGGGCCTTGCGGCGAAACCCGTGTCCGATAACCCATCGCCCGCAATACGGCGGCGGCGAGTTCCTGCATCTCGTAGTCATCGAGCTCGATAATCTTGTCGCGGATGAGGCCCATCGCCTGTTCGACCGCGTCTTTGTTGGACTGCTGCAACTCCTCTTTCTTGTCGGCTAGGCCGCCGGGGGTTTCAGGTAGCTTCTTGCCGGCGGCGGCAGCGTTGAGGTCGGCGATGGCGTCATCGGGGATTTGGAACAGCGTGAGCGTGCTGCCAAGGGAGTTGCGGGTGGCGACGTGCAATACGTCGCGGGACACGCGATGGAGCCATTTGACGGCGCGGGTGTGGCGGTGGTCCTTCCGCTTGGCGTCGTAGCGGTAGTCGCCGATGAGTTCGCCGAT
>CAYYVB010000260.1:3814-5220 GCA_964475035.1 uncultured Opitutaceae bacterium
CCGATGAGGTATTCGCGACGCACGGGGTCGGAGGTGACAACGGTGTCGCCCACCTTCAGCACCTTGGCGAAGCGCCAAAGGACCGACGCGGCGTTTTGATGCGCTCCGGGTTTCGACCCCGGATAAATCTGGGCCAGTTGAGCCCGTAGATCAGCCTGCGACTTGGCGTCGATGGGTGCAGCCATCTCGTCCCAGCCGATGGTGACGGTGCCCTTGGCGAATTCTTCAATGAGGTGTCCGCCTTCGCCGGCGCGGACCATCCAGGCGTTTTTGCTCATGGGATTTGTTTTCTGATCGGTAACTGAAATCCGTAGTAGGAGTTCGTCTTCTCCTCTTGCTTCCACAGTTCCAAAATTCGCGGGTCACGGGAATACTGTTCCATGCCTCGCAACCAGCCGTTCCACAAATCGTCGTCAATGTAGCCTCTCTTTCGAAAAAACCACTCGTCGGCACACAAATTGAAGTAGTCGACCACCTTCATCTTTTGCTCGGGAGTGAAATCCTCCCGTTGTGCCAAGAGGTGCTCCAAGTCGTCGTTCATCTTGTCGTATCTCTCGCTAAAATCCTTCATAAGTTCCCGCATGAAACGGGTGTCCTCTGCGTGACGTTGCTGATTAGTGAAGCACCACGCCCACACTCCTCCAACCAATGCCACGACGATTTCCGGGGAGCCGTAGGGAGCCGGTAGTTGAACAAGCGCCACGCTGCCCAGAACGGAGATAGCAACTGCGATCCAAGGGTAAGAATTCTTGTGGCTGATCTTCATCTTACGTAGGTGCCATTGGTGTCGGATTCGTGGGCTTGGCCTAGGGCGACTAGGGTATCGAGGATTTCCTGGATGTCGCTCGGCTTGGCGCGGGTGAATTGTTTCGCGAGTTGCTCGGCGGTCTGCGGACTCTCGGATTGGGCGAGGGCGGTCTCCACGGCTTTGGCGCGGTCGGCCATTGTTTTCGGCCACGCGAGCTTCTTGGCGGCGGCTTTCGGCTTTCGGCTCTGGTCCTTCGACGCCTTGCGTTTCGCGGGGGCGTCGGTGAGGGCGAGGGTGGATTGGCTCGCTGGGGCGAGGAGGGGGATCTGGTAGTCGGGGCGGAGCCAGCGGATTTTGCCTTCGGATTCTTCCTTGGCGCGTTGGGCGTTCAACGCGACGACGCGTTCGAGGATTTCGGCGTCGGTGGCCGGACGGTGGAGTCCGGTGGCGATGAGGATCCGGGTTTCGGACTTGGGGATGCCGGCGAGTTCGAGGCGCTTCAGCACATGGGGCAGGGTTTGCCGGTTGGGCGCGGGGCGGGTGATGTCGCACACCGAGATGGCGGCGCTGCGCTTGCCGCGGGGCATTTCGAGGAGGGGCGGGCAACCGGGGGGGGTGTCGAGGGCGGCCCGGAGGGAGGCGTCAGAATGGGGGACCC
>CAYYVB010000261.1:0-5160 GCA_964475035.1 uncultured Opitutaceae bacterium
CCGCCCGGGCCGCCGCCGGCGGGGCCATCCGCGCCGCGGCGTCCGCCTCCTGCGGGACCGGCGCGGGCAGCGGCGCGGCCGCCATCTCGGCCGAGGCCACGTGCTGCACCAAGCCGGCCTGCATCTTCGCCTCCTGCGCGACCCGCACCTCGTGCACCACGAAATAAACGCCAAAACATGCCGCCGCCAGACCCGCCGCCGCAAAATACGCCTGCGGAAACCGCAACACGTTCGCGCGCGCCGGCTCCGTCGCTTTTCCGGGCGCGACCGGCTCCCGCGCCGGCAGTTCGATCGCCCGCGTCAACGCCGGCGTCTGTTCCTCCGCCAGCGCCGCCCCGAGCAGAGCCTGCGTCGCGCGGATTTCCTCGACCCACGCGCGCGCCTCCGCGTCGGCGGCGAGCCGGCGCTCGAACGCGGCGCGCTCTCCGGCCTCCAGTTCGCCGAGGGCGTAGGCGGTGAGGAGCGGGTCGTCGGGCAAAATCTTCTCGGGCGTGTTCATGGGGGCTCGCTTCGGCGTCAGTCGGGTTGCGACGCCATCTCCTTGCGTAGCCGCGCGAGCGCGGTGTGCAGGATGAAGCCGACATTCGTCACCGACAGCGACGTGATGCGGCTGATTTCCTTGTAACTGAATCCATTCTGAAATTTCAGCCGCACCACCTCCTGCTGGTTCGGCGGCAGCCGTCCGATCAGGCGCAGCACGGCGGCGTGCGCCTCGGCGCGCTCGACGGCCGCGCCGGGACGCGGCTGGTCCGCCGCGATCCGCTCCGCCTGGCCTTCCTCGAACAGCTTCAAGCGACCCTCCTTGCGCAACACGTCGACCGCGCGGTGACGGCAGACCGTGAAGAGCCATTCCGCCAGATGCCCCTCGACCGCCGCGGGCTCCTGCTCGAGCAGGCGGATGAAGGTGTCCTGCACCACATCGCGCGCGCGGTCCGCGTCGCCGTGCAGCAGCCGCGCGGCATAGCGCAGCAACGGCGCCTGGTGGCGCTCCACGGCGGATTGCACGAAGGCGGTGCGTTCATGGGCGTTTGCGTCGGTGTTCACGTCACCTGCCATCGTTACGGGCGAGCCTGCGGTTTCTTAGGCCGCAAACCAGCGAATTTTGCCGAACCTCACTTCGCGACCGCCTGCGCGACCGTCCGGGCCTGCTGCACGAGGGCCAGCAATTCCGCCCGGTAGCCGCCGGCATCGTCCACCGCTTCGCGCGCCCACGCCTCCACCGCATCCAACTCCCGCGCCGCCCGGTCCGGCGGGCCGGCGAGCAAGTCGGCGAACCGATGCACCGCAGCCGCGAACCGGAACTCCGCGCTCGTCACCCCGAATTCGCGCGCCGCCGCACGCACCGCCGCCGTCTCGAACCGCGCCTCACCGTTCGTCGCAAGCTGGTATTCGAGCGTCGCCTCGACGCGCTCTCCGGCGGCGGTTTCCACCAGCGCCGCGATTTCCTCCTCGGGCAGCAGACGTTCATCCCGCGCCTGCGCGGCCGGGCCGTTTTCCGGCGCGAGGGTCAACCGCACCTCGCGGGCGACTGGAGCGATCAACTCCCCGAGTTGCCCGAGCAACACGCGCACCGCGTCGCTGCGTGTGTTGACGTAACCGCTGCCTCCGCCGCCGAGCGCGGCGAGCTGCTCCAACCGCGGATCGATCGCCCCGGAGCGGCCGAAACCGAAGATGGACAGCCGCACGCCGGCTTCGGCCGCACCGCGCACCAAGCCTGCCAGCGCCTCCGGGCTGGTGGAGCCCATATTGAATTCGCCGTCAGTGCAGAGGATCACGCGCTGTTCGCCGGCGGCGCGCTCGGCGCGCGCCAACGCGAAGGCCTCCGCCAGCCCCGCGCCGCCGTTCGTGCGTCCGCCGGCCTGCAACGCGAGCAAGCCCTCGCGCAGCGGCGCCGCCTCGCTGAGCGGGGTCGGCGCGTGCCGCACTTGCGACTCTCCGGCGTAGGTGACGAGACCGACCCGGTCGTCCGGCCGGAGCCGCGCGAGCACGCCGCGCACGGCCTCCTGCACGAGCGGAAGCCGGTTCGGCGCGTCCATCGAACCCGAGACATCGAGCAGCAGGATCACCCGCGCCGACGCGCGCATCGCCGGCGGGACTTCCGGCGCCTGCGCCGCGCCGCGGACGAGCACGCGGCCCGCATCCCACGGTGCCGTGGCCGTCTCGAACCGTTGCGCGAACAACAGCGCGCGCTCCCCGCGCGGCTGGCGGCGCGCAAAATGCTCCTTGAGCCGCGCCGCCGGCACTTCCTCCGGCTGGGGCCAGCGGCCTTCGCCCAACGCACGCTTCAAGGCGAGGATCGGGGCGAGGTCGGTCGTCCCGGGAGGCTCGGGCGCAATCACCGTCTCGCGGGCCAGATCCCCGCGCGGGCGGGCAACGGGTTCGGCAGCTTTTGCTCCAGCCCCGAATTCACCACGCGCCTCGGCCGGGGGCGCATTCGTGACGTCAGTGGTAAACACGGCCCGCGACTCGGCCGGCGGCGCAGAGGAGAGCTCGGACGTGGAGCGGAGCGCGGACGGCGGTGCCTCGGTCGTGCGGAAGACACCCAGATTGCTTGGTTCGGCCGTGCTCATGATCGCGGGTAAATCGGCCGCGCGAGGGAAAGGCTGATCTTGCTCGCGCGTTTGCACCGCGACGCGCGTCGGATGTGACGCCGACTCGGCGACGACTGTTACCGGAGGCGGGACTTCGCCAGGACGAGCGGGCCAAACGCGCATCAGCACAGCTGCCACCACGAGCGCCAGCGCGGCTGGCACGAGCCAGCGCAATTTATTCCGTCGAGCCGCAGCTGGTGAGCGACCGCGGCGCCGTCGACCCAGCCCTTGCTCGGCCACCCATTTCGCTGCGCGGCGGACTTCCTCCAGCCGCTCGTTGATGGCGGACACGTTCACCTGAGTCGCTTCCCAACTGCGCCATGCCGCGGGGTCGAGCTCGCCCAATGCCGCGAGGGTGAGACGCGGATCGTCGCCACGGACGGTCGAGGCCGGTTCCGCATCGGTCCGCCGAAACGCCACCGCCAACCGCGCCAGCGCGACGTGCAGCAACTGAGCGGCCGTAGCCGGGGCAAGCTCGAGGATGCGTGCAATCTGCTCGTGCCGAAACCCGGATCCGAATTTCAGGTGCAACACCTCCTGCTGCTTCGGCGTCAATCCGGCGAAGATCGCCGCGGGCGAGCCGTCCTCCTGCTCCGCGCGTTCCGCGGCGAGCGCCCCGGGGCGGCCGCCGGACAGCACACGCCGTCGAAGGTCGGCGAAGAGCCATTCCGCGCCGCGCTCCTCCGACTCGAATTCTACCTGCTGGGCGAACGCCGTCCACGTCGCCGCCAGCGCCGGCTCGACATCGGCGGCTCCGCCGGCGGCAAGTTCGTGCGCATAGCGCCGCAACGCGGTGGCGTGCCGCCGACGGGCGACCTCGACCACCGCCGGATCGGCGGAAGCTGCAGGGAGATGACTCAAGCGCGGCCGGGTGGCCGTGGGTATGTCATCGGCACAACCGGCCGGAAATTCACCCGCTTGCCCGCCGCGACGGTGCGTGCATGGTGGCGGCATGTTGGTCCGCCTGCTCGCCTGCGTCCTCCTCGCCTTGCTCGCCGCCTGCTCCCGTCAGGCCACGCCGGTCGAGCGCGCCTTCGCCGCGCGCACGCTCCTGCTGAGCAACCCGGCCGAACCGCAGACGCTCGACCCGCACCTCGTGTCGGCCGCGACGGAGTTCGATCTGGTCGTCGCGTTTTTCGAGGGACTGTGCGTGCTCGACGAGCGCACCGCGCAGCCGCAACCGGCCGCCGCGGAGCGTTGGGAGGTGAGTGCGGACGGATTGACCTACACGTTTCACCTGCGCGCGGGACTGCGCTGGTCTGACGGCTCGCCGCTGACGGCGGCGGATTTCGTGGCGTCGTGGCGCCGCGCGTTGTCGCCCGCCCTCGCGGCCGAATACGCCTACCTCCTCTACCCATTGCAAAATGCCGAGGCGATCAACCAAGGCCGCGAGACTGACGTGACGCGGCTCGGCGCCGAGGCGCTCGACGACCGCACGCTGCGGGTCCGGCTGGAACGGCCGACGCCTTACCTGCCCGCGCTCACGGCGCTGCCAGTCTGGATGCCGGTGCCCGTCGCCGCCCTCGCGCGCCACGGCGCTGTGGATCAGCGCGGCACGGACTGGGCGCGTCCCGGACGCCTCGTCGGCAACGGCCCGTTCCAACTCACGGCATGGACGCCCAACGCCCGTATCGTCGCCGCAAAAAATCCTCACTACTGGGACGCCGCGACCGTGCGTCTCGACGGCATCGAGTTCCGCATCACCGAGAGCGCGGAGGTCGACGAGCGGAACTTCCGCGCCGGCCAGATCCATCTCACCCACAGCCTGCCGGCGGCGAAGATTCCAATCTACCAGCGCGATCAACCCGACGTGCTGCGCATCGATCCGTTCCTCCAGGCGATCTTCCTCCGCTTCAACACGACGCGTCCGCCTTTCACCGACGCCCGCGTGCGGCGCGCGCTCTCGCTCGCGATCGACCGCGAGCAGCTCACGGCGCAGGCCTTGCGCGGCGGGCAGACCCCGGCGCGGAGCTTCACGCCGCCTGGACTAGCCGGTTACACCGCGCAGGCGCAGGTGCCGACGGATTTCGCCGCCGCGCGCCGCCTGCTCGCCGCGGCCGGATTCCCCGAAGGCCGCGGGTTGCCGACGCTCGAACTGCAGGTGCGCAACGACGCCCACCAACCGCGCATCGCCGAGGTGCTGCAGGCCGTCTGGCGGCGCGAACTCGGCGTCAACCTCACGATCACCCAGCTCGAACAGAAGACCTGGGTCGCGAACCAGCAGAACCTCGCCTACCATCTCAGCGGCGCAGGTTGGATCGGCGACTTCGTCGATCCCGTGACCTTTCTCGACCTCTTCACAGCCGAAGGCGGCAACAACTGGACGGGCTGGCGGAGCGCCGCCTACGACGGCTTCATCGCCGAGGCCGCCCGCAGCTCCGATCCGGCGCAACGCTACGCGGCCTTCCAGCGCGCGGAGGCCCTGTTGCTCGAGGAGGCGCCGGTCGCCCCGTTGTTCTTCGGTGTGCGCACCTACCTCATCCATCCGTCGGTGCGCGGGTGGGAGCCTTCGCTCCTCGGCCAGAACCAATACAAAAAGGTTTACCTGCAGTCGCCCTGACGGCACCGT
>CAYYVB010000262.1:0-5147 GCA_964475035.1 uncultured Opitutaceae bacterium
GCTCTGGGGCAATCCGCTCTACGACTGGGATCACCTCCGCGCCACCGGCTATGCTTGGTGGATCGACCGGCTGCGCGCGGCCTTCGAGCTCTACGACGTCATCCGCCTCGACCACTTCCGCGGCTTCAACACCTATTGGGAGATCCCCGCCTCCGCGCCCGACGCGCGCACCGGCGAATGGCGCTGCGGGCCCGGCCTGGAGTTCTTCCACGCCGTCCGCCAGGCGCTGCCGCAGGCGCGGATCATCGCCGAGGACCTCGGTTACATCGGGCCCGGCGTCGTCGATCTCCGCCGCGCCGCCGGACTGCCCGGCATGAAGATCCTCCAATTCGCCTACGGCCACGACGCGAACAATGCGAATCTCCCGCACTATTATCCGCCCGAGAGCGTCGCCTACACCGGCACGCACGACAACGTCACGACGCGCGGCTGGCTCGAATCGCTCACGCCGCCCTACCGCGCGAAGATCGACGAGTATTACCAACTCGCCGGAAACCGCTCGGCGTGGCCGATGATCCGCGCCGCGCTGGCGACGACCTCCCGACTCGCCGTCATCCCGATGCAGGACCTGCTCGACCTGCCCGCCGAGGCGACGCTGAACCGCCCGGGCACGATGGAAGGCAACTGGCGCTGGCGCTTCACCCCTTCCGACCTCGAGCGGCTCCGCGGCGACAAGCTCGCGAAGTTGCGCGCGTGGATCGCGCTCTACGACCGGACCGGCGAACGACCCGTGCGCGACTACAGCGAGCCGCCCGAGGAAGAATCCGCCCCCGCTGCACCCGTCGAAGAAAAGATTCCCGCGCCGAGCGCTTCGTGATTTTCTCCCCCTGCTGTTCCCCCATGAAAGAACTCAAACCCCTCTCCCTCCCGGCCATCTGGAACATGAGCTTCGGCTTCTTCGGCATCCAGTTCGGCTGGGGCCTCCAAATGGCGAACATGAGCGCCATCTACGAATTCCTCGGCGCCTCGGAGAGCGAGATCCCGATCCTCTGGCTCGCCGCCCCAGTCACGGGCCTGATCGTGCAGCCGATCATCGGCTACTACAGCGACCGCACCTGGATGCGCTGGCTCGGCCGGCGCCGCCCCTACTTCCTCGCCGGCGCCATCTTTGCCTCGCTCGCGCTCGTCGCGATGCCGAACTCCACCGCGCTCTGGATGGCGGCGAGCCTGCTCTGGATCCTCGATGCTTCGGTCAACGTCAGCATGGAGCCGTTCCGCGCCTTCGTCGCCGACCTCCTGCCGCCGAAGCAACGCCAGGTGGGCTTCGCGATGCAGAGCTTGCTCATCGGTTTCGGCGCGGTGCTGTCCTCCGCGTTGCCCTGGCTCCTGACCAACCTCGGTCTCGTCGATCCGGCCGCGCACGCGGGCGGCGGGATTCCGTTCTCGGTGAAACTCTCGTTCTACATCGGCGCGGTCGTCTACATCAGCGCCGTGCTCTACACGATCGTCACGACGCCGGAATTTCCGCCCGAGGCACCGACGGGGCAGGAGCACGCCGCACCGAAGTCGTTCTTCGCCGAACTGGTGCACGGCATCGGCCAGATGCCCTTCGTCATGCGCCGTCTCGCCGTCGTGCAGTTCTTCACGTGGCTGGGCCTGTTCTGCATGTGGATCTACTTCACACCGGCGATCGCCCGCACGATCTTCGGCGGCACACCCGGCTCGCCGGAATACCAGAAGGGTCTCGAGTGGGGCGGCGTCTGCTTCGCGGTCTATAACGGCGTGGCGTTCTTCATCTCCTTCGCCCTCGTCGCCCTCGCCCAGCAGGGCGTCGCGGCCAAGACGATGCACCGCGTGGGGCTGCTTTGCGCCGGCCTCGGCCTCATCTCGGCCGGCCTCTTCCAGACCCCCGAGCTGCTCATCGTCTCGATGATCGGTGTCGGTATCGGCTGGGCCACCATCCTCTCGATGCCCTACGCGCTGCTGGCGAACGCCATCCCGGCGAACCAGATGGGATTCTACATGGGCGTCTTCAATTTCTTCATCGTGCTGCCGCAGATCCTCGCGGCGACGCTGCTCGGGCCGGCGGTGGAATTCCTGTTCCGCGGCCAAGCGATCTACGCCGTGATGTTCGGCGGCGTATGCATGCTCGCGGCTGCCATCGCGCTCGCCTGGGTGCCCGGCGACGGAAAGTCCGAGGTCTCCGCCGCCTGAGCCGCAGCCGGCTTCACCCTCCTCAGCCCACGACCGGGGCGGTGCTTTTCCGCGCCGGCGTGCCGTGGGTGTAGTCGATGCGGTCGTAGTAAACGGTCTTGGGCACCTTCTCCTGCTCCTTGCGCGCCGCTTCGAGTTGCTGGCGGTGCTCCTGCGGCGTGATGCCCTTGTGCTGCTTGAAGACGCGGGCGAAATAAGCCGGATCGCTGAAGCCGCTGGCGTAGGCGATCTCCGAGACGGTGAGCTTGGTCGTGCCGAGCGCGAGCACCGCGCCCTCGATGCGGATGCGCTGGATGTAATGCGTCAGGCGCTCCTTCGTCTCGGTGTGGAAGAGGTGTGACAGGTAATCGGCCGAGCAACCAAGCACCTCGGCGATGTGCTGCACGCACAGCTCGGGATTGGCGAACTGTTCGCGCACGAGGCATTTCGCCTGGAAGACCTTGCCGATGTCGCTGTTGAGCTGGCCGGTGCCGGTCTCGACGATGTTGCGGAACATGCCCAGCAACGCGATCAGCAGTCCCTTCAGGACGGCGTCGCGCGCCGGGCTGTGCATCGCGTGCGTGGCGACGATGGAATTGCAGAGCGTGAGGAAGACCTCGAGGTTCGGCGCGTCGAAGAACTCGATCACGTCGATGTCCGGCTTGCCGGGGCGAGCCTCATGCGCGAAGTGGACGCTGAGGGTGTTGTTGTAGAAACCGGCGACGAGATTGCGGAACGGCTGGCCGGTCGGTCCGGGATGAACGACTTCGCCATGCGGCACGCCGGCGGGGATGACGCAAAGTTCGCCGGGACCGAGCACGAAGCCTTCCTTCGGGAAGCTGAAGTTCGTGGTGCCCGAGAGCCCGAGGAAAATCTCCGGCCGGTAGTGGTAATGCATCCCGCGCTTATTCTGCACCGATTTGACGCTGTGCGGCACGCGCAGGACGAGTCGGCCTTTGTCTGCGAGTTTGATCGCCTCGTCGAAAGCCTGCCGCATTTCGGCACGGCTTTGCTGGCTCATGGAGCGGGCGGCGAACAACGCATGGGGTGCACTGGGGGCGGTCATCGCAGGGGTAAACCTTACGGTCGATTGGTCAGCTAGGTGGCGCGAACCATGCCCTGAGCCGGCCCAATCTCAACTGGATTCCGGTCGAAGGCACTGCCAGCGAGTCCTTCGACGGCTGATTCTCGTCCGGTTCAGACCGCCACGGCGTGCTCGTTCAGGTAGGCTTGGATGATGGCTAGGTCGGCCGGCAGCCGCACCTTGCGCAGCGGGCGCGATTTCAATTCCTCCAGCGCTGGATGCGTCGGCGCCGAGCCAATCGAACCGAGCAAAGCCGCCGGGAATTTCGCAGGATGCGCGGTCGCGAGGACGATGCTGTAGCGATCGGGATCGAGGTCCTGCAACGCGCAGGCGGTGTGTGGATCGAAGACGCACCCCCATCGGGCGGCCGCGCGCTGAAGATTGCCTGCGATGTCGGCATCCGTCGCCGCGCTGGACCGAAACACATCCCGGTCGAAATCGGGCAAGCGACAGGCTCCGCTCGTCTGCAATTCCTCCAGCGTCGCGCGCACGCGCGCGGCGTCCTCATTGAAGAGGCAATAGATCAGGCGCTCGAAGTTGGACGCCACCTGGATGTCCATCGAGGGCGCAAGGCTCGGCTCGGTGGCGCCGATGCGATACTCGCCGGTGGAGAAGAAGCGGTGAAGGATGTCGTTGCGGTTCGTCGCGACCTTGAAGCCCGGGATCGGCACGCCCATGCGCGTGAGCATCCAACCGGCAAAAACGTTGCCGAAATTGCCGGTCGGCACGACGAACTCCGCCCGCTCGCGCTGCGCCTCGGTCAGGCGCAGCCAAGCATGCAGGTAATAGACGCACTGCGCGAGGACGCGCGCGAGGTTGATCGAGTTGACCGCGGTGAGCTGGTGGCGCGCGGCGAAGGCGCGGTCGTTGAACGCGGCCTTGAGCAGGCGCTGCGCGTCGTCGAACGAGCCGTCAATCGCAAGCGCATGGACGTTGTCCGCCCCGGTGCAGGCCATCTGGCGTTCCTGCAACGGCGACACGCGGCTGTCGGGATAGAGGATGAAAATCGCGGTGCGCGGCGGGCCGAGCAGGCCGTGGATGGCGGCGGCGCCGGTGTCGCCCGACGTGGCGCCGAGCACGGTGCGCGCCCGGCCGTCGCGTTCGCCGAGCCAGCCGTAGAGCTCGCCGAGGAACTGCAAGGCGAAGTCCTTGAACGCGAGCGTCGGCCCGTGGAACAGCTCCAGCACAGCCGTCCGTTCATCGAGCCGGCGCAACGGTGCGATCTCCGGATGGGTGAACCGCGCGTAGGCGCGATGCGTCATCCGCGCCAGATCATCCTCGGGAACGTCGGTGGCGAAGACGCCGATAAATTCCGCGGCCAGTTCCGCGTAGCTGAGATTCTCCCACGCCCGGAGGCGTGGCGTGAGATCGGGCAGCAATTCCGGCAGGTAGAGCCCGCCGTCCGGGGCGAGGCCTTGGGCGACCGCTGCAGTGAACGAAACGGCGGGGGCTTCGCCTCGGGTGGAGATGAATTTCATGCGCGGACCGAGATTAGCCACGAAACACGGCGGAATTGCAGCCCAATTTCAGCCATGAAAGCGGTCAGTGGTCAGGTCCGGCTTCAGCCGGACCACGAACCGTGGATTCCGTTCGCGCGTTGCCGAGGCCGACTGGAGCCGGTCCTCCGTTCACCCTTGGCCGAGGCCGAAGGCCGTGTGCACGGCGCGCTGGGCATCGTCGGCGCGGTCGCGCGGCACGGCGAGCGTCACCTTGATCTCGGACGTGGCGATGAGCTCGACGTTGACCCCTTGCGCCGCGAGCGCCTCGAGCATCTGCGCGGCGACGCCGGCGTGCGTGCGCATGCCGACACCGACGACGGAGAGCTTGGCGATGTTGTCGTAGGCGGCCACCTCGCCGCCGCCGAGCTTCGCGAAAACCGCGGGCAGCACCTTCACGGCGCCGTGCGCGTCGTCCTTCGGGACGGTGAAGG
>CAYYVB010000263.1:0-5130 GCA_964475035.1 uncultured Opitutaceae bacterium
GACGCGCGCGAGCTCGCCGCTCGACGCGATGCGGTGCAGCGGCAACGGCGGCTCGCCGACGTTGGGGGAGAAGAGAAACTCGACGCCGCAATCGCCGTGCACGGTCAGCTCCGGCAACGCGACGAGGCGCACGCGGAAATCGGCCTTCTTGAACCCCAGCTGGACGATGACCTTCGCGGCGGCGCGTTCGAGGCTGGCGCCGGCCTTCTCGCGCGTGGCGCGGAGTTCGGCGGCGGCCTTCCTCGCGGCCTTTTCCGCGTCGGCGATCTGCTTTTCGAGTTTCGCGAGCGCACCGGCGACGTCGCCCTGCACCTCGAGGCGGCGGCGCATCTCGTCGCGCGCGGCGACGACGGCTTCGAGCTTGGTGCCGTATTTGCGCTTCAGCTCGAGCCACGCGTTCATCTTCTCCTGCAGGGCTTCGGCCTGCTCGGCGTCGAAATTGAGCGAAGTGGCGAGCGAGGAGAACTCGGCGTCGAGATCGCCCAGCTCGACCGAGACGGACTGCAGGCGGTCGGCGAGCGGCTTGCTGCCCGGGTCAAACGACTCCAGCTGCCGCGCCTCGCGCAGGAGCGCGGCGAGCCGGCCGAGCAGACCTTCCTCGCCGCTGAGGCCGTGGCTGAGGCCGGAGGCGAGCGAGACGATCTCCTGCGCGCTCTGCTGGCGGGCGAAGTCGCGTTCGAGCGCGGCGATGGCGTCCTCGGTGAGGTCGAGGGCGTCGATCTTCGCGAGTTGGAGTTTCAGGAACTCGATCTGGTCGGGCGAAAGCTTGTCGGCGGCGAGAAGGCGCTCGTGCTCGTCGAGCAGCGCGCGCCAGGCGCGGAAGTGGGTCTGGAATTTTTCGCGCGCGGTCTCGTTCTTCGCGAAGAGGTCGAGCAGGTCGCGCTGGCCGCCTTCCTTGAGCAGGCGGCGCGGTTCGCCGGGGCCGTGGAAGTCGATCCAGTGTTCGCCCAGCTCCTGCAGGGCGGCGAGCGTGGCGAGGGAGCCGTTGACGGAGATCTTCGGGGCCTTGTCGCGCGGGAGGCTGCGCTTGAGGATGAGCACGCCGTCGTCGCAGGGCGGCAGGTTGAGCGCCTCGAGCGCGGCGTCGAGCCGGCGCGAGTCGGCGAAAAAGAGCGCCGCCTCCACGTCGCAGGCGGCGGCGCCTTGGCGGATGATCGTCTTGTCCGCGCGCGCGCCGGCGAGCAGGGAGAGCGCGCCGAGGAGGATGCTCTTGCCCGCGCCGGTCTCGCCCGTGACGGCGGTGAATCCGGCCTCGAATTCCAGCTCCACGGCGTCGAGGAGCGCGAGGTTGCGGATGCGGAGCGACTGGAGCATGGGGGACGCTTTTACTCAGCAACCCGTTGAATGCACGCGGAAAACAAAAAAGCCACCTGACGGTGGCCGGCGGATGGTGGACTCTACTGGACTCGAACCAGTGACCCCTTCCATGTCAAGGAAGTGCTCTAACCAACTGAGCTAAGAGTCCGACGGAAGGCGAGGAGTGAACGATTCGCGTGGGGGCGTGCAAGGATTATTTGCTCGCTTGGCGCTCGCCGCGCCGGCGCAGCCATTTTTCGACTTCCACCACGCAAAACACCGCCAGGCCGACGAGCGCGGAGTGCAGCCAAGCCTCGGCGCTGACGGGTGCGCTGTGGAAAAGCCGGTTCATGAACGGCGCATGCGTGAAGAGCACTTGCAGCCCCAGCATGCCGCCGAGACCGGCGAAGAGCCAGCGGTTGCCGAAGAAGCCGCCCGACCACGCGGAACGGATCAGCGAGCGGCAATTGAGCAGGTAGAACGCCTCCACCAGCACGATGGTGTTCACCACGATGGTGCGTGCCTCAGCCAGCCCGGTCGCCGCATCCAACTGCTCGAAGTGGAACAGGAAATACGCACCCGCGAGCATGAGCAGGGTCACGAGGCCGGTGCGCATGAGCAGCGGCAGCGTGAGCAGCGGCTGGCGCGGATCGCGCGGCGGCCGGCGCATCAGGCCCGCCTCCTTCGGCTCGAACACGAGCATGAGCCCGAGCAGGACGGCGGTCGTCATATTGATCCACAGCAGCTGCACCGGCAGCACGGGCAGGTCGGCGGCGAGGAAAATGGCGGTGAGGATGATGAGCGCCTCGCCGGCGTTGGTCGGGAGCGTCCAGACGATGAACTTGGTGAGGTTGTCGAAGACGCCCCGCCCCTCCTCCACCGCCGCCTCGATCGAGGCGAAATTGTCATCGGTCAACAGCATGTCCGCCGCGCCCTTCGCGACCTCGGTGCCGGCGATGCCCATCGCGATGCCGATGTCGGCCTGCTTGAGCGCCGGCGCGTCGTTCACACCGTCGCCGGTCATGGCGACAATCTCGCCGCGGGCCTGCAAGGCCTGCACGAGGCGGAATTTCTGCTCCGGTGCCACGCGGGCGAACACAGTCGTGCGCTGCACCTCGTCCGCGAGTTGCACCTCGTCGAGCTGCGCCAGTTCGCGACCGGTCAGCACATTTAACTCCGCGCCCTTGTCGGCGAGCAACCCGATCTGCCCGGCGATGGCCCGCGCGGTGAGCGCGTGGTCGCCGGTGATCATCTTCACCCGGATGCCGGCGGTCTGGCACTGCGCGACCGCCGCGATGGCCTCGGCCCGCGGCGGATCGATCATGCCCTGCAAGCCGAGAAAGGTCAGGCCCCCGACCACATCGGCATGCCCGAGCCGCTCCTGGGCGGCATCGACGTGCCGCCGCGCCAGCGCGAGCACGCGCAATCCGCGGGCGGCCATCGCCTCGGCCTCGCGGCGGATTCGGTCCACGTCGAGCGGCTCGAGATCGCCGCGGTCATTCAACTGGTCCGCGCAGCGTTCGAGCAACCGCTCCATCGCGCCGACCTGGTAGATGAGGCGCTCCTTTACTCCGTCGTGCAGCGTGGCGCGGAACATGTGCTCCGATGCGAACGGGATCATGTCGATCCGCGGGTGGCGCTCATGCAGCTCCGGCGGCGCAAGGCCGGCCTTCTCTGCTGCCACGATCAGCGCCGCCTCCGTGGGATCGCCTTCCACGGTGCGGCGGCCGTCCTCACCGCGATGCAGCAGTGAGTCGTTGCAGAGCAGGCCCGCGCGCAGGCATTCGTGCAGCGCACCGCCGGGCGGGGCGATCGCCGGACGGCCGTTTTGTTGCAATTCTCCGTCAGGCTCGTAGCCGCCGCCGGTCAGCGTGAAGTATTCCCCGCCGGCGTAAACCGCCTGCACCGTCATTTGGTTTTCCGTCAGCGTGCCGGTCTTGTCGGAGCAGATCACCGTCGTGCTTCCGAGCGTCTCCACGGCGGGCAATTTGCGGATGATCGCGCGGCGCCGCGCCATGCGCGAGACGCCGAGGGCGAGCGTGATCGTCACGGCCGCCGGCAGTCCCTCGGGAATCGCTCCGACCGCCAGCGCCACCGCCGCCATGAACATCAGCACCGGATCCTCGCCGCGCAACGCGCCGATCGCGAAGGTGACGACGGCCAACGTCAGGATCACCCCGAGCAGGAGCCGGGAAAATTGCGCGATCTTGCGCGTGAGCGGGGTGGAAATGTCCACCGCTGAGGCGAGGAGCGTCGCGATGCGACCGGTCTCCGTCGCATCGCCCGTCGCGCAAACGATCCCCTCGGCCTGGCCGGCATGCACGAGCGAACCGGCGAAGGCGCAATTGCGGCGATCCGCGAGCCCGGTGTCGGCGGGGAGCACGGACTCGTGTTTGTCCACCGGCAACGACTCGCCGGTGAGTGCCGATTCATCGACGCGCAAACTTGCGACGCGGATCAACCGCAAGTCGGCGGGGACGCGGTCGCCGGACTGCAACAAGACGATGTCCCCAGGCACGAGCTGCTCGGACGGCAGGCGCTGCCGCCGGCCGCCGCGCCGGACGGTCGCCTCCGTGACCGCAAGACGGGCCAGCGCCTCGATGGCATTCTCCGCCTTGGATTCCTGCAGATAGCCGACCATGGCATTCACCAGCACGACCCCGAGGATGACGCCCGCATCGACGTATTCGGCGAGGAAGCCCGTGACCGCCACCGCAAGCAGCAACACGTAAACCAACGGTTGATTGAACTGCCGCCCCCATCGCCGCCAGCGACTCGGACCGGCGCGCGGCGAGACGCGATTCGGACCGTGGCGCTTCAGACGCGGCGCGATCTCGGCAGGGTCCAGACCAGACGTGACCGCGACGCCGAGTTCGCGCGCGACCGCCTCCACGGTCAACGCGTGCCAGCGCCCCGTCCTGCTGATTTTCCCGGTTGGCACGGGGAGAATCTGCCCCTCAACCCCACCCGTCGCAACCGAAACCGGCCGCGGCGGTGATTCAACCGCGTGCAGACCCCAACGGCACAACAAGCACCGGCACCTTGGCCTGACGCAGCACTTTCTGGGTCGTGCTGCCGACCACGAGGTCGTAGGCCGCGCCGTGGCCGTGCGAACCGAGGACCAGCAAGGCAGCGTGGAGCGAGGCGGCTTTGGCCAGAATCGTGGAGGCCGGCACACCGGTGCGGAGGATGGCTTGCACGGTCACGCCGGCTTTCTCACAGCGCGCGGCATAAGCCAGCAGGCGGCGCATCTCGCGTTTTTCCAGCGCGCCGAGCATTGAGCGGACCTCTGCGGCGGCGAAGCCGAAACCGCGCAACGCCACCGCCTGCGGCGGCACGACGTGCAAGAGCACGAGTCGCGCGCCGTCGCGACGCGCGAGGTCGGTCGCGGCGGTGCAGAGACGGTCGGTGTGGCGGGAGAGGTCGACGGCGACGAGGATGGTTTTCATGGCCCAAGCATACTCCTCCCGCGCAGACGGGACTGGGCATGGATTGCTTTATCGCGCCGCATGGCTTGGCGCGGGCGGAAAAATTCCCCACGGTGGCGCCCGGCATGTGCACGCGATACACGTTCTATCAAGTCGAGGCCCTGCGGAAGCTCCTCGCCGCACATGGCGTGACTTCGATCGAGGACCTGCCGGCGCGTTACAACGTCGCGCTGACGACACGCATGCCGGTCGTGACGCGCCGCGAAGGCGTGGCGCGCATCGAGTCGCTCGCTTTCGGCGCCACGCTGCCCGCAGGCGAACCAGACGGGAGACCGCTGCTCGTCGCCAACGCCCGCGCCGAGACGATCACTTCGCGCCCGGCGTTCCGCGACGCGGTGAAACACCG
>CAYYVB010000264.1:0-5118 GCA_964475035.1 uncultured Opitutaceae bacterium
TGCCGTCCTTGTTCTTGTGGACGACCTTCAGGTAGTCGTCGCGCCAGCCCGGGATGGTCAGCGCGGCATAGACGAAGAGCGAGACGAACACCCAGACGTTCGGCGTCGCCCACAGCACCGCGGAGATGAACACCGCGAGGAAGATGATCAACCCGCCCATCGTCGGCGTGTGCTTCTTGTCGAAGTAAGTCGCACCGAGCGCACCCGTGCGTTCGTCGATGTAGCCGTGGCCGAACTTCAGCTCGCGGAATCGCCGGATGAGCCACGGCCCGATGACGAAGCCGATGACGAGCGCGGTCAGCATCGCGCCGCCGGTGCGGATGGTGAGGTAACGGAGCAGCCGGAGCGGTCCGAAGTAGTGTTCGTAGTCGGCGAGGTAGCTCAGCATGGCTCAGTGCGCCGTGGCGGCGGGGTCGAGGATGGTTTCGAGTCGGTAACGGCGACTGCCCTTGAGGAAGGCCGCGCCGCGGAAGGTGGCGAGGCGCGCCCGCACGGCGCCGAGGTCGGTGACGACGGCGACTTGCGCCGGATCGTTGCCGTTCTCCAGCAAACCTTCGCGCAACGCCGCGGCGTGATCGCCGATCGCATAGAGGAAATCTCCCGGCCGCAGCAGGATCGTGCGCCCGATTTGCTGATGAAACTCCGCCGCCTGCCTGCCAAGTTCCTCCATGCCGCCGAGCACGTAGAGCCGCGGCAGCTCAGGTCGGGCCAGGCTCGCGAAGGCGGTGATGGCGTCCTGCATCGACGCCGGGTTGGCGTTGTAGAAATCGCAGTAGACCTCCGCCTCCCCCACCCGCTGCATCTCGCCGCGCCACTTCGACGGCGCCCAAGCCGAGAGCCGGCTTTGCAAGGTGGCGTCGTCAACACCGAGTTCCGAGGCGAGCGCGAGTGCGAGCGCCGCGTTCTGCGCCATGCCACCGGAAACGCGACGGAGGATGAAGGTGCGCTTGGCGCCGAACGTGACCTCGGTCCGCTCCGGTCGATGCAACACCGTGAAAACGACGCTGCGTCCGGCGACACGCACCATCGCCTCGTTGGCGGGCACGAGCACGAGCGGGTTCGCGAGCTCGCGGAACGGTGCGTAGGCCGCGCAGGAGACGGGATAGACCTGCAGACCACCCGTCCGCACCGCCGTGAGCATCTTCACCTTTTCCGCCGCGACACCGTCGAGAGAACCGAGCAGTTCGAGATGCGCGGGACCGACCAACGTGACGATTCCGTGGTCGGGTTCGATCATGCCGGCGAGGCCGGCCATCTCACCCGGCATGCTGATGCCTGCTTCGATGACCGCGGCGCGATGCATGGAAGGGGCGAGCTGGGTGAGCGTCAGCGGCACGCCGAGAAAATTGTTCAAGTTTCCCGCCGTCGCGAGCACCTCGGGCGCACCGCCGAGCAGCAGGGTAATGAGATCTTTCGTCGACGTCTTGCCCGCGCTGCCGGTGATGCCGATGACGGGGCCGCGGAACGTGCGGCGATGCTGTTGGGCGATATGCTGGAAAGCCGCGAGCGGGTCGGCGACGACAAGCTGCGGCAAAGCCACCTCGCCAACCACGCGGCTGACGAGCGCGGCGGCGGCGCCGCGCGCCTGCGCGGCGGCAAGGAATTCATGGCCGTCGCGCTTCCCGGTTTTCAGTGCGACGAAAATCTGGCCGGCGCTGAGTGTGCGGCTGTCCTGATTGAACCCGCTAAGCGAAGAGACCGGCGTCGCCGTCCAGCGACCACCGGTCCAGTCTGCGAGCTGTTGTGCCGTGAATTCAGGCATGACGAGGCGGGCACGGCGGGTGGTAGCGCGATGTCCCCGAACCCGGCCGAGACGGGCGCGGCATCACACTGGCGGCGGGGCTCTGCGAACCTGCCCTGCGATGAATGCGCTGCGCGTGGATGAATTCGCTCATGCTCACATCGTCCTGATTTTTTTGATGCCGATCAGTTCGCGGACGACTTGGCGGTCGTCGAAGGGGACGATCGTATCGGCGAATTCCTGGTAGGTCTCGTGGCCCTTGCCGGCGATGAGTATGCTGTCGCCCTCGCGCGCGGCATCGAGCGCGAGGCTGATGGCGCGGCGGCGATCGTCGACATAGCTGATCTTGGCCGAATCGCGTCCGCCCGTCTGCATGTCGGCGAAGATCTGCGCGAGTGCCTCGGAGCGCGGGTTGTCGGCCGTGGCCCAAGCGTGGTCGGCGAATTCCTGCACGACAGCGGTCATGAGCGGGCGCTTGGAGCGGTCGCGGTTGCCGCCGCAGCCGAAAACGACGAGGAGCCGACCCGGCGTGATTGGACGCAGCATCGCGAGCGCGTTGCGGAGCGCGTCGTCCGTATGCGCGTAGTCGACGAGGACGTTGTAGGGCTGGCCCTCCTCGATGCGCTCCATGCGGCCGGGGACGCCACTGAAAGATTTGAGACGCGAGGCGATGACCGAAGGGTCGCGACCGAGCGCGAAGCACGCGGCAAAGGCGGCGAGCAGGTTGCTGAGATTATAGCGGCCGACGAGCGGGCTCTCGATGACGATGCGCCCCTCGGCGCCGGCCGGCGCGGGCCAGACGAGGGTGCAGCGCGTGCCCTTGAAGCCGAACTGCACGTCCTCGGCTCGGACCTGCGCGTCGGGCGTCTCGCCGAAGGTCACGACCTTCAGGTGCGCCGGCGCCTCGGCGGCGAGGCGGCGGCCGTAGGCATCGTCGAGGTTGATGGCGGCCGCGCGCGGCGCATTGCCGATGCCGCCGTTGAACAGGCGGGACTTGACCTCGAAGTAGGACTCCATCGTCCCGTGGTAGTCGAGGTGGTCCTGCGTGAGGTTGGTGAACACCGCGACGCCGAACTGCATCCCAAGCACGCGGTGCTGGTCGATGCCGTGCGAGCTGACCTCCATCACGGCCTGCCGGCAGCCGGCGTCGCGCATCTGCGCGAGCATGCCGAACAATTCGAGCGACTCGGGCGTCGTGCGATAGGACGGCACGACGCGCGCGCCCAAGTCGTAGTTGACCGTGCCGATGAGGCCGACGCGCTCCTGGCTCGTCGAGAGCAGGTGCTTGATGAGGTTGGAAACCGTGGTCTTGCCGTTCGTGCCGGTGACGCCGACGAGGTCGAGCGACTTGTCGGGGAACTTGTAGAACCGCTGCGACACCTTCGCGAGCGCGCGACGGGCGTCGGTGACCTGGATGAAGGTCACGCGCGCGGGCGTGACGGCCGGGATGCGCTCGGTGACGACGGCAACGGCGCCGCGGTTGATCGCCTCGTCGATGAATGACGTGCCATCGGCGCGGCGGCCCGCCAGGGCGAAGAAGAGATTGCCGTGCATGACGCGGCGGCTGTCCATCGCGAGACCGGAGATGGGGCGTTCGAGATCGCCTTTGCTCGCGACGATTTCGTCGTCGTTGAAGAAGTCGGTGAGCTTGGGGGCCAGCTTGAAGATTTGCTGGGAAGCACGGTCGACCGGCCGACGACGGCTGGCAGGCAAAGCGCGGAACGCGGCCACGAGTGGGTAATTGGGCGTGAGATAGCCGATCATCGCTTGGCTCCTTGAAGGGCGAGGACGTGCGTGGCAGCCGGGCGGACCGGCTTGATGTCGAGATACTGGACGAGTTGCTCGGCGACGGACTTGAACGCCGGCGCGGAGACAGCGCGGCCATAGGCGGTGCCACCGGGCACGCGGGCATCATCGACGATGACGGAGAGGACCACCTGCGGACGGCTGGCGGGGAAGAAGCCGACGAAGGACGCGACGTGGCGGTTGGTCACGTATTTGCCGTCGACGATCTTCTGCGTCGTGCCGGTCTTGCCCGCGATCTCGAAGCCCGGGAGATCGAAGCCGGCGCCGGTGCCGCCCTCCATCATCACCTCGTGCAACATCTGCGCGAGCTCGGCGGCGACGCTCGGGCGGAGCACTTGCGCGCGCTTCTCCGGTTCGAAGGTGCGGACGACATTGCCCTGCGGATCGCGGATTTCCTTGAGCAACTGCGGACGGAGAAGCGCGCCGCCGTTGGCGACGGCGCTCATCGCCATGTGGACCTGCAGCGGCGTGGCGGCGACGGCGTGCCCCATGGGCATGCGCGTGATGGTGAGACCGTCCCAGCGCTTCGGTTCGTCGAGAATGCCGCGAACTTCGCCGCCGAGGCCGAAGCGCGTCGGTTCGCCGAAGCCGAAAGCCTTCACATATTCGTAGAAGCGCTGCTCGCCAAGCTTCATCGCGAGGTGCGCGGCCCCGCGGTTGGAGGACTTCGAGACGATCTGCGCGACATTGAGCGTGCCCATCGGATGGTCCTCCTTGGGCAGCTTGCGCTCCTTGCCGTGGATGAAAACGGTCGGGTTGTCGCAATCGAAGGTGCTGAAACGAGTGACGACGCCGTCATTCAGCGCGCCACCGGCGGCGACGATCTTGAAGGTCGAGCCGGGCTCGATGATGTCGGTGACGGCATTGTTGCGCTGGTGCTCGAGCGGGGCCTTGGCGAAATGGTTCAGGTCGTAGCTCGGGTAGTTGGCGAGCCCGAGGATGGCGCCCGACTGCGGGTCGCTGACGATGATGGTGGCGAACTTCGGGTTGAACTTCGCGGCGAGCGTGGCGAGTTCGCGCTCGATGATGTTCTGCACGACGGAGTCGATCGTGAGCACGACATCATTGCCGTCGATCGGCTGCACTTCGCGGGTGCGGAACTGCGCCAATTCGCGGCGCGCACCATCCTTCTCCGATTCAATCCAGCCATCCTGGCCCTTGAGGTAAAGGTCGAGGTGCTTTTCGGCACCGGTGACGGGCGTGTTCTCCTTGTTGATGTAGCCGAGAAGATGCGCGGCGAGCTGGCCGCCGGGATAGACGCGCTTGTAGCCGCGCGAGCCATAGACGCCGCGGATACGCAGGTCCATGATCCGGTCGAAGACGCGCTCGTCGACCTCGTCGGCCAGCTTCACGTAGCGCACGCGGCGCTGCTTCACCTCGGGATCGGTGCCGGCGAGGGCGAGCTGCGCGGCGGCCATGCTGCGGCGCAGATCACGCTCAAGGTCGAACGGGCTGACCCCGAGCAGGGCGGCGAGATCAGACCACTTGGCGCGGTCCTCCTCGCGCAGCATTTCCGGGTCGGCGCCGAGGACGATGTAGGAACGGGAGGTGGCGAGGACGTTGCCCTTGGC
>CAYYVB010000265.1:0-5054 GCA_964475035.1 uncultured Opitutaceae bacterium
CCATCGTGACGAAGGCGAAGCCGCGCGGGCGGCCAGTGAACTTGTCCATCGCGACATAGATGTCGGTGACGGAGCCGAACTGCTCGAAGTGCGCACGGAGGGCGTCTTCGGAGGTCTGGAAGGAGAGATTTCCGACGTAGAGTTTGGAGTTGCTCATGTGATGATGTCGTTGAGGGCCTTCGTCTGCTGCCAGTCCGTTCCCACTGTGGGTTTCAAATCATCACTTAAGCCAAGCAGCTCAGCCAACGACTCACCAGATCCTGTCATTTAACTCGAAAACTCTAAACGAACGGCGCAGAAGAACGCACCGCCGCCCGGGGATGGCAAGGGGATTCGCGCCCGGAACGAGCGGACTCGTTCCGGCGGAGCAATTTAGGCGAGGTAATAGTTTTGCCCGCCGGCCGAAAAGAAAAGGCGCCGTTTCACGACGGCGCCTCTCTGTATGGCCAAGGAGATTGATCGGGTTCAGCGTGAAGTGCGCCGGAATTCGCGGCGCATCCAATCGGTGAGCAGGGCTTTGTCGTAGCGAAGATTGTCGCTGCTGGGCAAACGCATCACCATCAGGTAGCCGAGCTCCCTCAACTCGCGTTTGCCTTCACTGAGCACCTTGCCGTCGGCACCGGTGAGCTTGAATTCGAGCTTCATGCTCGGCGGATAGATTTCCTTCAGGAACCGGATGTGGTCGCCGGACGGCACGCGGCCGGGCTCAAAGTCGCCCGCGAGGTTGATATCGAGGAAGCGCACGTCGAGATGCTGGCCCGGTTGGAGCAGGGAGCGGGCTTGATGGAGCAGATGCGCCTGCAACTCCTCCATCATCTCTTCCTGGCCATCGTCCTTGCTCGGATAGCTCTTGGTGAAATCGGTGAACTCGGCGGGCGATTCGAACATCACCGTGACCGGACTGGCTTCTTTGGTATCCGCAGCGTGGACTCCCGCCACGAGCAGGCCCGCGCAAACGGTCCCGACGGCGAAGAGACGAAGGAGGCGATTCATGTGGTGCATAGTAGGCCCTCAGACCGCTTTGGCCAGCATTGGGTTTCATGGAAATTACTCCCAGCGGCAAACCCCCGGCCAAACGCGACGAAGCGCGGAAATAGAACTCTGGCTTGCAATTCAAACAATCGTTTGAAACTAACGTTTCATGCACGATTGCCGCGATCAAGCCACCCACGAACGCATCCTCGATGCGGCCGAGCGGCTGTTTGCGGAACATGGCTTCGCCGCCACGTCTTTGCGGCGCATCACCGGCGCAGCCGCGGTCAACCTGGCCGCCGTGAATTATCACTTCGGCGACAAGGAATCCCTTTACGCCGAGGTTCTTCGTCGCCGGCTCCGGCCGATCAACGCCGCGCGCCTGGCCCGCCTTGAGCAGGCCGTCGCCGCGGCTGGCGACGCCCCGCCCGCGTTGGAGGAGGTGATCGACATCCTGCTGCGCCCGGTCTTCGAGGTGCATCGCGATCCGGCGCGCGGCGGTCCGCACATCGTCCGCATCATCGCGCGCACGCTGACCGAGCCGCTGCCGTTCATGAGCGCGCTGCTGCGCGAGGAGCTGCACGCCGTGCTCGCGCGCTTCGCGCAGATCGTGCGCCGGCACGTGCCGCATCTCTCGCCGGAGGAGTTTCTCTGGCGGCTGAGCTTCGTCATCGGCGCGATGCAGCACACGCTGGCGACGCTGCACCAGATGAGCGCGCTCACGCACGGCATCTGCCGCGACAACGACTACGAGGGTGCGCTGCGCCGCTTCATCGCCACGGCCTGCGCGGTGTTCCGCCAACCGGCGCCGGTCGCCGCCGCCCTGCCCTCACCCGCTTCGACCTGATCCGCCGCCATGTATCGCCTCGCCCTCAAGATGCTCTTCGGCGACCACGCCAAATACCTGATGCTGATCAGCGGCATCACGTTCTCGACGCTGCTGATGGCGCAGGGCGCGGCGCTGTTCTCCGGCATCATGTCGTGGACCTTCGCAACCCTGCGCAATTCGCGCGCCGAGATCTGGATCGCCGACCCGAAGGTCGAACAGGTCAACGACACCAAACCGCTCCGCGACACCGATGTGAACCGCGTGCGTTCCGTCGGCTCCGTCGCCTGGGCTGCGCCGCTCTATTCGGGCACGATCCAGGCGCGCCTGCTCGACGGGTCGTTCAAGCTCATCCAACTCATGGGCGTCGACGGCACGACATTGGTCGGCGCACCGCAGCACATGTTGAAAGGACGCCTTGAGGACCTGCGCCTGCCCAACACCGTCATCATCGACGAACTGGCCGTCGAACGCCTGAGCGAGGGCCGCCCGCGCCCGATCGACGTCGGCGACACCTTCGAGATCAACGACCGCGAGGCGCGCATCGTCGGCATCTGCCGCGCCGCGCGATCGTTCTTCGGCGGACCTTATGTGTTCACGACCTACGACCGCGCGGTGCAATACGCGCCGGCGCAGCGGAAGATGCTCAGCTTCATCCTCGCCGCGCCCGCGCCGGGCCGGACCGCGGCGGAGGTCGCGCGCGCGATCGAGCACGAGACCGGCCTGCGGGCGTTCACCGAGAGCGAGTTCATCTGGTCGACGATGTGGTGGTATGTGCGCAACACCGGCATCCCGATCAACGTGGGCACGCTCGTGTTGCTCGGCTTCATCGTCGGTTCGGTCATCTCGGGGCAGACGTTCTACTCCTTCGTGCACGAGAACACGCGCAATCTCGGCGCATTGAAGGCGATGGGCGCGGGCACGGGCACGCTCTGCCTGATGCTCATCCTGCAATCGCTCGCGGTCGGCTTCATCGGCTTCGGCGTCGGGCTCGGCGGCGTGGCGCTGCTCGGGCACAACCTGCTCAAGGTCGGCTCGGTGCCGTTCCTGCTGCTCTGGCAGGTGCCGCTCATCGTGGGCTCGGCGGTGCTCTTCATCTGCACGCTGTCGGCCCTGCTCGGCATCATCCGCGTCGCGCGGCTCGAGCCGGCGATCGTCTTCCGTGGCTGACCATGCGCGACGCCACCGACAACTCCCACGCGGTCCGCCTCATGGGCGTGGACAAATCCTTCGGCGAGGGCGAGTCGCGCACGCGCGTGCTGAAGGAGACGGACTTCACGGCGCGCGTCGGCGAGCTCCTCATGCTCGTCGGCCCGTCGGGCTGCGGGAAGACCACGCTGCTCTCGATCCTCGCCGGCACGCTGCGGGCCGACGCGGGCGCGATCCACGTCCTCGGGCACGACTTGCACGCGTTGCGCGGCGGGCCGCTGACGCAGTTCCGCGCGCGCCACCTCGGGTTCATCTTCCAGCAGTTCAACCTCATCCCGACCCTCACCGTGGCGGAGAACGTCGCCGTGCCGCTCCTCATCCAAGGCGCGGGCTTCGCCGCTGCGGAGAAAAAGGCGCGCGCGATGCTCGACCTCGTCGGCATCGGCGAAAAGGCCGCGCAACGCCCGGGTAAGCTCTCCGGCGGCCAGCAGCAGCGCGTCGCCATCGCGCGCGCGCTGGTGCACGAGCCGCCGTTGCTCGTCTGCGACGAGCCGACCTCGGCGCTCGATTCGGAGAACGGCCTGCACGTGATGGAAATCCTCCGCGGCATCGCGAGGCAGGAGAACCGCACCGTCATCGTGGTCACGCACGACCCGCGCATCTACCGCTTCGCCGACCGCATGGCGGAGATGGAGGACGGGCGCATCCTCCGCGTCCACGGCACACCCGCTGAGATCGCGGCGGCGCATCCGCTTTGACCCGTCCCGCCGTCCAACCTTTTCCCGCCATGATCCTCCTCCGCAAAATTTCCTTCTGGCTCGCGCTCGCGGGCCTCGTGTTCGCGGGCCATCTCGTCGTGCGCCTGCGCGCCAGCTTGAACGAACCGGTCTTGCCGCCGCCCGTCGCGCCTCCGGCGAAGCCGTTCGCCAGTTCCATCGCCGCCTCGGGCTTGGTCGAGGCGAGCCGCGAGAACACGCTGGTCGGCGTGCCCGTCGCCGGGCTCGTCGCGCAGGTGCACGTGCAGGTGTGGGACCGCGTGGCGGCCGGCGCGCCGTTGCTCCAGCTCGACGACCGCGAGCTGCGCGCCGCGTGGCGCACGCAGACGGCCAACGTCGCCGTCGCCGAGGCGCAGGTGCACAAGACCCGCACGCCGCTCGCCCGCATCGAGGCCTTGCACCGCACCGGCGCCGTGCCGGACGACGAGCTCGATGCGCGCCGCAACGACGTCGCCCTCGCCGAGGCGCAACTCGCCGCCGCGCAGGCCGCCGTCGCTCAAACCGAGGCGATGCTGGAGCGGCTCATCGTGCGCGCGCCGCTCGCGGGGACGGTGTTGCAGGTCAACGTGCGCGCGGGGGAATTCGTCAACGTGCTCTCGTCCGTCCCCCCGGTCGTCATGGGGGACATCGACCGCGTGCAGGTGCGGGCCGACATCGACGAGCAGCTCGCCCCGCGCGTGCGGCCGGGCGCGAAGGCGGTCGGTTATCTGAAAGGCGACACCGAGCACCCGATCGAGCTGAGCTTCGTGCGGATCGAGCCGTTCGTGATCCCGAAGCGCTCGCTCACCGGCGCCAGCACCGAGCGGGTTGATACTCGCGTGCTCCAGGTCATCTTCAGTTTCGCCAACGATTCCGCGCGCCCGGCCTACGTCGGGCAACAGATGGATCTGTATATCCAGGATTAGACGCAGCGCGGCGGCCGGCGCGGTCCAACTGATACATAACGCGCTGGCTTGCGGAAAACGCTGCCCGCCATCTTTTTCGGCCGACCCTGCAACTTTTGTTAGCCGAACGGCGTATTGAGAGTGTGCCGGGCGCGGGCTATGCTCCGTCGATCCACGCCGTCAAATTTCATGCTCATTTCCGTCCTCATCCTCGCCCTCCTCTCCCTGCTCATCGCCACCGAGCCGGACGCCTGAGCGCGCTTTGACGCAGAAACTTGCCCAACGGCCACCCAGAAGGTGGCCTTTTTCTTGCCCTCAAGAGGAAATAAATCAGCCTCGCCTTAACGAAAAGAATCTGCCTTAAGGAAAGCTCACCGGTGGCAGTGACACCGACCGACCCCCGATACTCACCATGAACCGTAACCTGACTTCCCGTATCGTCGCCGT
>CAYYVB010000266.1:0-5054 GCA_964475035.1 uncultured Opitutaceae bacterium
CCGGCGAAACCAAAGCCGAAACCGCCACCCGCGACGCCGGAGTCGCCGCCGAAGCCTCAGCCAAGAAGACCTACACCGAGGCCGAGAAGCGCGCTTGCTCGATTGAAGCGATGCGAAACGGCGAGACGTGCGAAGCCTGCCAGTAACACGCAGCTCCTGCGACCTGTCCGACGTAGCCTCGGCGAAGTCGGAGGCTTGCCAGTAACCTGACAATCTAGTTTTCTCCCCACGGGCCGCCGGTGACGAAAGTCGCCGCGGCCCTTTTTCAATCGCGGTCGGCAATAATTGATTGCACTCCTTGTCCGGAACAATGCCCTACCGTAATGGTGCGTGACATTCTAAAAAACTCCTCGAAAGTTCAGACGAAGCGCGAGCGCACCACCCGCCGACACGCGGCAGCTGAATTGAACCGGCTCGCAGCAGAAGATCGACCCGCGCATGATTGGTATAGGTTCGTTCTTTCCTATCCTCCGCATCTAGTGCGCGATTACGCTGCAAAATTTGGATTGGAGCGGGGCCAAGCGCTCCTCGATCCATTCTGCGGGACAGGGACGACGATCGTTGAGGCGAAGAAACTCGGGCTCAGCGGTATCGGAATCGAGGCGCACCCGATGTCCCATTTTGCATCCGCGACAAAGGTAGATTGGTCCCCTCATCCCAAGTTATTGCTAGATTCCGCTGAGTTAGTGGCTGCCGAGGCGAACGCCGCGTTGGCACGTGACGGAATCGTTGATTCAGCGCAGATGGAGCTGGGCTGCGAAAAAGGCCAATTGTCGAGACTGCACACGCTTTCCGCTGAAGAGAATGATCTTCTTTTAACAGACTCCATCAGTCCTCTTCCGCTGCATAAGGTGCTCGTCCTTCGAGACTGCATTTTGAGGTTCGTAGACCGCAGCTATCACGACCACATGAAGCTCGCCTTAGCGAAGGCCCTAGTCGGTCCCGTCGGAAATCTGCACTTCGGTCCGGAAGTGGGTGTCGGACCGGCGAAAGAAGATGCCCCCGTCATTTCCACGTGGCTGGGAAATGTTAGGCAAATTGCCGCAGACCTTGAATTGCTGGGAAACAAACGTGGTGGGACTGCACGAGCGATTCATTCCGATTCTCGGGAGCTTCCTCGCGTCATTAAACCGAAGAGCATTGATGGCGTGATCACCTCTCCGCCATACCCGAACGAAAAGGATTACACCCGAACTACACGGCTTGAAAGTGTTCTGCTTGGATTCATCACGACGAAACTCCAACTAAAGGCATTCAAGCAGCACCTGATGAGGTCGAACACCCGCAACGTATACAAGACAGACACCGACGACGTCTGGGTTAAAGATCACCGTGAAATCCAACGAATCGCGGCTGCGATCGAAGCGCGGCGTATCGAACTCGGCAAAACGAGCGGCTTCGAAAAACTCTATCCCAAGGTCACCAAGTTATATTTCGGCGGCATGGCGCGACATTTGGCCGAGCTACGAGCAGCCCTGAAACCCGGAGCAAAACTCGCATACGTCGTCGGAGACCAAGCCTCATTCCTTCGTATTATGATTCGCACTGGGGAATTGCTCGCGTCCATCGCGGAACCGCTCGGTTACTCGGTTGAGTCGATTGATCTTTTCAGGACTCGCCTCGCCACGGCTACCCGCGAACAACTCCGTGAGGAAGTGGTGGTGTTGCACTGGAAAGGAGTTAATCGCCGTGGCTAAGAAAAAGAAGAAGCCCAACCGCTACGAAAAAATTATCGAGCGTCTTTTCTTCGCTCACTACATGAATGGTCGCCGCGAAGTCGAAGTTCATCGCGATGAGATTCCACCAATTGCCGCGAAACTAAGAATCAAGCTGCCGGACAACATTGGCGATATCGTTTACAGCTTTCGCTATCGTGCCGAACTCCCGAATAGCATTCGGAAGCTCGCGAAGGAAAATGAAGAGTGGCTCATTCGGCCTGCGGGAAAATCAAAATATCGGTTCGTTTTGGTTTCAAAGGTAGCTCTCGCCCCCAACGCAGCTCTTGCTCGTATTAAAGTCCCTGACGCGACCCCAGGTATCATCGCTCGCTACGCCCTCAACGACGAGCAAGCGCTCCTCGCAAAGCTCCGCTACAACCGACTCATTGACATATTTCTAGGAGTGACGTGCTACTCCCTCCAAAATCATCTACGCACAAGCGTATTATCCCTCGGGCAGATCGAAACCGACGAAGTGTATGTTGGCATTGATCGTGGGGGCGCACATTACGTGGTCCCCGTCCAAGCAAAGGGCGGACGAGACCGTCTGAACGTGGTCCAGATTGAACAAGATCTGGCGATGTGTAATCACAAGTTTCCGGAAATGATATGCAGGCCTGTTGGTGCTCAATTTTCGGACGATGGCGCCATAATTCTATTCGAGCTCGAAATGACCGCAGAGGGGGTCCGTATTCGCAATGAACGGCACTATCTCCTTGTGCCACCGGATGACCTGAGCCCCGACGAACTACGCAGTTATCGCCATCCCACTGGTTAAACACTCCAATCCGATGGGGTCAGGACACGCCAAAGGGGTCAGGCTGCGGATGTTGATGTCGTCCACGAGCACCGCCACTCGACCCAAAACATTCAGAAGGGGTCAGGTTTTAATGTTTAATCTCCGCTCCCGCACGATGCGCCGTGCCGGGGCGCGCCGCCACCTCGCCTCCACTGCGGCAGGCCGACGGCGTCAGGCCATGGCCGAGCCAAAGGGGTCATGCATTGACTATTGACTGATCGATTTATTCGCGCGCTTGCCAGCCCACCTCGGAGCGGCTGTCGTCTCTCAGGGCCAACGACAAATCTCCGTCTTGGCCCATTTTCGTTATGAAAATCCTCCGTCTCGCTCTGTTTGCGCTCTGCTTCGGAGTGGCCGCCTCCGCCACTCCCGCCGACACCGCCCGTCAGTTTCTTCGCGCGCTCTACGGCGACCCCAAGGTCGACCTCGCCAAGGTCTGTCATCCACACGACGACCTCTGGATGCTCCCCGGCGCCAAGCACGAAGTCAGGCTCGCGGCCGTTAACGCCGCGGAGATACGCATCGGCGAATCCGGCGTGTTCACGGCGCTGATCACTCAAGACCTCTGCGTCGTGGAGCTTCGCGAAGGCAAGGTCGACCCGGCGTTCAATCTTCGCATGACGGCCTTCGCCCAGTGGCGCACCGTGCTGCAGTTCCTGCACGCCTGCCTGCTCCAAGACCGCGACCAACTCGCCCACCTCGCCAGTCACCCCGGCAATGTCGCGTTCGGCAAGGCGCCCGCCGCCGCACCTGGCGACATGGATGTCTACGAAGAATTACTCGCCCTGCTTCCGGTGGTCCGCTCGAGCAATCCGGTGGACGACGCGAAAAGTCGTTCCGTGACCTACCGCGTCCCGCTTGGCCCGCAGGGCTTCGCCGTCCGTCTAAACCGCGACGGCAGCGCTTGGAAAATCGACACCAGCAAGAAGACCGTCGTCCCCTTGGAGTTCTTCTACCGCTGAATGCGGCAGAGCGACTCACGCCGGGCGCGGCACCGACGGCGTCAGGTCGTTGTTTGTTGCACAATTGACCTTACGAGCCCGCCGGCGGCTCGATGCGAAAATTCGAGGCGTGCAGGTGCACGATTTCCCAACGCTCACCGGTCCAGCGCAGCACGAACGATCGCCGGGCAAACGACGTCGGCTTGGTGACCGGGAGTTCAGGCATCGCGCGAAGATGCGCGGTCACGATCGCGATCTCTCCCAAGTCCTGAACCAACACGTCACGGGGCGTGATTTTTCCAGCTCCCCCGTTCGGGAAGATGCCCCGAAATGCTGCCCGGATCTCCTCGCGTCCCACCGCGCGGGTGGGAACCACGACCGGCTGGAAGACCGTAGCGTCTTCCGCAAAGACGCTCGTCAGCAAGTCGACGTCCCCAGTCTCAATGCCGCGGATGAACGTCGTCACGGTTTCCAGCGGACTGGGTCGCGTGACTTCCCCCGCCAAGCTGCAAACCGCCAACGTCATCGCGCAAAAATGGATGAGGAAGGATCGTTTCATGCGCCCCGACCTTAGAGATAACTTCGTATGCGTCGACCTATCATCGGGACACAACAACCAAGGGGTCAGGCGTCACCGCTGTCTTCACCATTCGTGTCGATTCGTGGCAAAGTCTAAGAGAGAAAACCCGCGGACTTGTCGTCAGCATCGTAGTCCCAAAGGAGCAGGTCCAACTCCGCGGAAGGGGTTGACCCGCATGCTCGGACGGAAATCGTCGGCCGCACACGGCATCCGCCGGCTCTACCCCACCCCGCTCGCTCGCCCCGCCATGAATCGCCCCTCCTTCCTTTCCGACAACTGCCCGCCGATGGGGATCTACGAGACGCTCTACGCGTTTCGCGACAGCTTCGGGCAATTCATGGGCTCGCCGGGCACGCATCCGTGGTCGCAAGGCTTTCCGCTGACAACGCCGCTGCCCGGCGGCCCGGAGTTGCCGTCGAGCGTCGCCGTGTCGCCCGACGATCGCCTCTACCCGAAAGCGTGGGGCCATCCTGCTTTGCGCACGGCGATCGCCGAACACTACAACAGCTTCTACGGCTCCCGCATCGCGCCGGAAAACGTCATGGTCTTCGCCGGCGGTCGCCCCGGCATCTACACGGTCCTCGCGTTCCTGAAGAAACACGTCGAGGTGCGCATCGGCAACGTCGAGTGGCCCGCCTACCTCGACATCCTCACGCAGACCGGCGCGAGCTGGCGCGTCGTGCCGTTCACCAAGGAGAACCGTTTCCATCCGGCGAACTCGGCCTACTTCGACCGCACGGGACTCAACGCGAAGACGCACCTCCTGTCCGTGATCTCGAATCCGGGCAACCCCACCGGCCACACGCGTCACGGCGCCGAGCTTGCGGAGCTGATGGCCCTGGCCGAGCAGCCCGGCAACGGCATCCTCCTCGACGAGGCCTACGAGATGTTCCACGCCTCGCAGGGCGTGAGCGGCATCCGCTACGTCAAGGATCTCGACAACTCCAACGTGTTCCTCGCCGGCGCGTGCACGAAGGGCCTGCAAAGCCCCGGCATCCGCATCGGCTGGATCATCG
>CAYYVB010000267.1:0-5022 GCA_964475035.1 uncultured Opitutaceae bacterium
TTGGCGATCTTGAGGACGTTGTCGCGGCCGCCCTCGGCGGTGAGCATCATGACCGGGATGCTCTTGAGCTGCGGATCGGCCTTGAGCTTGGTGAGCATCTCGACGCCGTCCATGACGGGCATGGTGACATCGAGGAGGATGAGATCGGGCATGTCCTTCGCGGCGATGGCGAGACCTTCGACGCCGTTCGCGGCCTCGAGGATCTCGCAATCGTAGGGCTTGAACGCCTTCCGCACGATGATGCGGACGGTCTTGGAGTCGTCGACGGTGAGGATCTTGTTGCGCATGGGGATCGGAAATTGGGCTCAGTCGCCGGTCTTCATCAGGATGTCGGTCACGATCTTGTGGCCGTTGCACTCGAAGCGGTAGATGTAGCGTTGCGCGGAGCTGATGGGCTCGACGCAGAAATTGCTGCCCCGGAGGATGGACGGGATGGTGAGCTTGCAGGGATAACCGGCGTCGCAGAGGCCGTTCTTGAAGCTGCCGGTGCTCATGTTGGTCAACTCGCCGATGGCGTCGTTGATGACCTCGTCGCCGGACATCTCGACCTCGCCTTCGCTCATGCCGAGGAGCTGGCAGGTGCAAAGCTTGGCGAACTCCACCGGCAGGTAGAGATAGATCAGGCCGTTGGCGTCGCCGATGAAGCCCACGGTGCCGACGACCTGGGGCGTCGGCACGGAGCCTTCGACAGGGATGGGGGGCCAGCTGGCCGCGTCGCCCTGGGTGGAGGAACTGACCAGCTGGGCGGTCTGGCCGAGCATGGTCTTGAAGACATCGGCGATCGCGCGGGTGATGTTGTCGCGGATCTGGCTTTCGGAGATCTCTTGGGCGGCGGGCATAAAGATGGGGGGCTCGGCGGAATGGATTGGTCTCGCCGCCGTATTATCGGTCCGAAGCGGTGCGGACTTTACGCAAAAGTTCGCGCGCGGGTCGGTGGCAGCACAGGCCGTGGGGCATGAGGTGGCATCGGCACAGGCGCGCGCGAGTGAAGGGGAAAGGAAGCGAAAGCGAAAACGCCGCGGCCCAAGCGGCGGCGCGCTTTGCTCCTGGCGCCGGAAAATCCGCCCGGCTCAGTCCGCGGTGTCGGCGCCGACTTCGACGGGGTCGCCGGCGTCGCGATATTCCTGCAGCTTGTTGCGGAGCGTGCGGATGGAGATGCCGAGGAGCTCGGCGGCCTTCGTGCGGTTGCCGGCGGTCTGCTGGAGGGCGGCCTTGATGGCCTGCTTCTCCAGCTCGGCGATGGTCAGCACCTTGCCGTCGGCATCGACGAGGCCGGTGCCGTTGGCATGGCCGTCGGTCGCGGGCGCGGCGGCGGCGCCGGTGGTGGCTGACTGTTCGAAGTCGAAGGGAAAAGAGGAGTTCAGCAGCGCCTCGCCGGTGGAAATGGTCGTGCCCATGGTCGGCAGACCGAGGGCGGCAGCGGAGACCATCCGGCCTTCCTCGGTGAGGATGACGGCGCGTTCGATGGTGTTCTGGAGCTCACGGACGTTACCGGGCCAGCGGTAGGCGTGCATGGCGCCGAGGGCGGATTCGGAGAAACCCGCGACCTTGATGCCGAGCTTGCGCGCGAAGCGGGCGAGAAAGTGGTCGGCCAGCGGGAGGATGTCGTCCGTGCGCTCGCGCAGGGCGGGCACGTGCACGGGGAAGACGTTGAGCCGGTAATAGAGGTCCTGGCGGAACGCACCTTTCTCCACGTAGCCGAGGAGATCGCGGTTGGACGTAGCGATGATGCGGACGTTGACCTTGATGGTGCGGTTGCCGCCGACGCGCTCGAATTCGCGCTCCTGGAGCACACGAAGGAGCTTGGCCTGGAGGTTGGCCGGGATCTCGCTCACCTCGTCGAGGAGCAACGTGCCCTGATTGGCCAACTCGAAGCGACCTTCGCGGCGCTCGGTGGCGCCGGTGAAGGCGCCGCGCTCGTGGCCGAAAAATTCGCTCTCGATCAGGTTTTCCGAGATGGCGGCGCAGTTGACCTTGATGAACGGGTGCTGGCGACGCGGGCTGCGGCGGTAGAGCTCGCGGGCGACCATTTCCTTGCCGGTGCCGTTCTCGCCGGTGATGAGCACGGTGGCGTCCGTCGGCGCCACGCGCTCGATGAGCTGGCGGAGGCGGAGCATGACCGGGCTCTTGCCGACGATGGCGCCGTCCTCCTCGGACTGCTGGTCGCTGAGCAGACGGTTGACTTGGAGGAGTTGGCGGTAGCTCTGCGCCTTCTTGATGATGATATCGATCTGCGAGGGCGTGAAAGGCTTGAGGACGTAGTCGAAGGCGCCGGCGCGCATGCAGGCGACGGCGGACTCGATCGAGCCGTAGCCGGTGACCATGACGACGAGCGGGCGCTCGGGCAGCGTGGCGAGGCGCTCGAGGAACTGCTGGCCGTCGCCGTCGGGCAGACGGATGTCGAGCATGACGAGGTCGAAGGACTCGCGGCCGAGGAGGGCCTCGGCCTGCGCGAGCGTCTCGGCGGCGGACACGGTGAACTTGCGGCGGGAGAAAATCTCCGTCTGGAGATTCCGGACCACCGGTTCGTCTTCGACGATCAGGACTTTCTCAAAGGACATCAGCCAAAGTCAGGTTCGCAGGGGTGCAGTTGGACAAGGAAGCCATGAAAGCTCCGGTCCCACGGCAGTTCAAACCAAACCTGCGGAAGAGGCGGCCCCGCCGCCGGCTTCGGCCAGCAGACGGCGCACGCGCGTGAGCAATTCGGAAGGGGCGTAGGGCTTGGGCAGATAATCGACGGAACGGCAGCGTGGCAGGGGCGCCACGCCGCGACCGGAAACGCTGCCGCTGGTGACCAGCACCGGCAGGTTGGGCACCGCCTCGCGCAACTTGAGGCAGACGTCACGGCCGTCCATGTCGGGCAGGCGGCAATCAGCGAGGACCAGGCCGATCTCGTGCCGGTGCGCCTGAAACACCTGGAGCGCCTCACCGCCTTCGGCACACCACAAGACGCGGAGTCCGAGGCTGCGCATGAGAGCCTTGAGCAGTCCGGCGATGGTTTCGTTATCCTCGATCAGGAGCACGGCATCCTTGCGGACGGCGCCCGGCGCTTCGGTCGGGCCGGCGGGCGGGGGCATGGAGGACAAGTCGCTCATGCGAGGGACCGAAGCCAAGCGAAGCCCCTCCGCAGGGCGAGACTTCTTTGTGCGTATTTATTCACAAAATCCCTCAAGTCCGGCCGCTGCGTGCCGATGGAGAGCCCACGGCGCAATCCCGCCCCACCCTTCCTCCCATGCACACCCGACTCCTCTCGTTTCTTTCGGACATCGAACGGGCGCTGGCCGCCGACGATCCCGCCCCGGAGGACGGCGCCTGGGAGACCTCGCGGACCGTGAACTATCACCAGGGCCTGGCCCGGCTGACGATCCAGGTGCGCACCGGTCTCGGTCTGAAAGCCCGCGGGAGCGTCTTCCTGCAAGGCTATCAGCTCGCCGACGGCACGCCCTGCCTCAAGGCGGCGCTGTCCTGGGCCGGCACCGAGACGGGTGCGGTGCATGCGATTTTCTCCCGGCCCGATCTCGATTGGACCCGCGAGGCACGCAAGGTCGCCGCCGAGTGGATGGCCGGCCCGCCGGTCGACGCCACCGTCAGCCCGGTCGCCGCGTCCCCGGAGTTGGTGGCCGTGGGTTGACCGAGCGCCGGCGCAGTTTTCTTGGCCAATTCAACCGCCGTCGAAAGATGGCGGTTTAATTTTGGCGCGCGGGCGGATGACGCGCGTAAGCGGGGGGCGGAGGTGCTTCGATGCGCGCCAGCGCGCAACCTACCGTGGCACCGGAGGGCCCGCGGCCTCGCGGGCCGGGGATTTCCGCTCGAAAAATGCTGCGTCCTTTCAACGCGGCCCGCGGGGACGCGGGCCCTCCCCTGCCGGCGGCTCACGCGGCGGTGTTGAAGCGCGGCTCGAGCGTCGCGGGCTGACCGCCGTGATAAACCGGGGCGACGCGGGCGAGGCGGTTGCGGGCCTCGTCGATGCGGCGGAGTTCCGCCTGCAGACGCCCGAGATGCGAGTCGAGCAACACGGTATTCCGGCGGCGCTGGGCGACGAGATCCTCGATCCGCGGACGCAGATCCGTAAGGTCGGGGTCGGCGGCGAGGGCGCAAAGTTTCTCCACCAAGGGCGCGGCGCGCTCCGAAATCTGCACGGCCTCGACGAGATCGAGCGAGCGGAGGAGCACGGCCTCCTGGCTCGCGAGATCCTCGAGGGAGGCGAGCAGGCGTTGCGCGACTTGGTGGGCGTCGGTCATCAGGCGACTCCGCGCATCGGCGCCGGCCCGGAGCTGTCGTGCTTGCGCAGCATCTCCGCCCAGGCATCGCGGAGTTCGCGCAGCAACCGTTCGACCTCGACGACCGGCTCGACCTGCTTGCGCAGGTTGGCCTCGGTGAGGCGGCGGATGTAGTAATCGTAGAGGCGCTCCATGGTGCGGGAGAATTCCCCGCCGGCGTCGTGGTTGAGCGTGCTCTGCAACTCGTGCAGGATCGTCTGCGCCTTCAGGAGCTGGGTGTTGATGATCTCGAAGCGACGGGGATCCTCGGCCGGGCGCGCGAAGCCTTCGCGGGCGAAATGCAGGGCCTTGAGGGCGCCGTCGTAGAGCATCAGCACGAGCTGCCCGGGGCTGGCGGTGAGGACGGAATTGGCGCGGTAGGTCCGCGCATAGTCTTGGGCGACCATGGCCGGCTCAGGACTCGTCCGTGGTGAGATCGGGAGAGGCGAGGATCAGGCCCGCGACTTTCGCGAGGACCTCGCGCGGCGGGTAATTGGGGTCGGCGGCGAGCGCCTTGGCGCGTTCGACGACCTCGGGCCGGATCTCCGGGTGCGCGGCGAGCGCGGAGCGGAGAACGGCGGATTGCCCGGCCGTGAATTGGTCGGCCCCAGGGCCGCGCACGACGGGCTTCGGAGTGACCGGAGCGACGGCGTCCGTTCGTGCCGTCCGGTCGGAGGATGAAGTGGAGTTGATCATTGGCTCAGCGTTGGAGGGAACGGTCTGCCGCTGATGGGAGTTACAGGGAACGCCGTTGGTTGACAGG
>CAYYVB010000268.1:0-4698 GCA_964475035.1 uncultured Opitutaceae bacterium
TCCCGTCCATTCCCCAGAAATGTGACTCATCGTCCGTGGCCTGATAGTCCACATTCGGCTAGGCTCCGCAGGCGCCAGCCAAAGACTCCACGTTAAGAAAATTCGGGGACAACGTCCGCGCCCGCCGCGATGCGCAGGATCTCTCCCAAGAGCAACTCCCCGCGGAGCCGCTAAATTATTTCGTCGCTCTTGCTCAGGTTATGCGAAGCACAAAGGAGCTGAATATTCTGCGAGTCTGTTGAAGAACCGCCCTTTGACCACGGGATGATATGATCGAAGTGCAGATCTTTGTTTGAGCCACACTGCGCACACTTGCCTGCATCGCGTTTCCAAACTTCACGTTTTACCGCCGTAGGGATCATGCGACCTGGGTTCGGGTGTGCAGGCACTGGCTGCGCATCGTCCTCTTCTCCCAGAACTGCAGTCAGCTTGAACTTAAACACCTTTCGCTTCTCCGCTTGCTCAATCCACGCATCCTCTAGGTGAAATACGCCGTTATAGGACCAGATGCCGTCCTTGATCTTCTCGTAGACTCGCACGCGCTCGGGAGCGTGCAGGCCAGCCTTGAAGGCCAAGGCTGCGCTCTTGAATTTGCCGTTCTCAGTTGGGCGTCCGGTCTTGGTGAACTCAGGTTGGTCAACAAGCTCGGGATACTTGCAGTCTGCCGTTTTGTTCTCGTTGTGCCCCTCGTAGATTAGCACGCGGCCGTCATCTTCGACCCGATCTGCATAGGGCGCGTTGAGGCGCACTGACATCAAGATCACCGAGTGCTTGCCGTGCAGTCGGAAGTTCATTCCACGCTGCAAGCTAGTGCCCTCCTTGAGGCACATCTCGTGGTATGAGATGATCTCGTATGCCATCTCAGCTTTCGGACGCTAGCAACCAACTCACCGAGACGCCGAGAGCAGCAGCGAGTGCTTTCACCTCAAAGTCTGAAACGTAACGACTTCCCGCCTCGAGCTTGGCAATTCCAGCTCGGTCGATGGCGACACCCCGCGCCGCGAGCCTACCGGAAAGCGCGTCCTGCGAGAGCTTCGGCTTGAGCGCCAAACGAGCTTTCTTCACCCGCTTACCGACAAGATTGTTGTTCTTTTTTGGAACACCCACTCGCCCAGGTTACCAGGTCTCGGCTTGAATAGTGTTCCATTTTGGAACATATTGAAATCGTGCTAGATGCCCGGCAACCTACCCGCTCCGCTTACGCCATATTCACCAAAACTATCTGCGAAGGGCTGGTTCCGGCGTGGTATGACGAGAACAACTTCCCAGTGATCTACGACACCGAAGCCGAAGCTCAGCTTGAGATCGTAGATACCTTGATGACGCAGCTTAGACAGTTTCAGAGCGGCGAACGCGAATTCGACGACGCAATCGTGATAGATGACTTCATCCTTCCGGTCGACGTTTGGCCCGACGGCAGCATATCCACGGAAGACGGCTCCACGTTTGGTATGCGTAGCTGATAGCTTCCGCCTCAAGCCGTCGGCGGCGGACTTTTTCGCTTCACCACGGCAGCGGATTTCCGGCGATCTCGCGCTGCCATAGGGCACGGATCGCGGCGACGACCTCGGGCGGCAACGGCTCCGCCGCCGCGGCGAGGTTTGCTTCCAATTGCGCGGCATCCTTCGCCCCGGGTATCACCGTGGAAATTTCCCGGTGCGCCAGCACGAAGCGCAGCGCCGCGCACGGCAGGGAAAGTCCGGACGGCAACAGCGTCCGCATCTCCCGCACGAGCGCCGCACGGCGCGCCACGACCTCGGGTGTCCACCGCTCGCGGATGCCGGTGAAACGGCTGCGCTCGTCGTAACGCCCGCTCAACCACCCGGAATCGAGTGGCACTTTGGCGATCAGCCCGAGCCCGCGGCTTTCCGCTTCAGCCAAGGCGCGGCGCGATTCCTGATGGAAGGCGTTGAACAACACCTCGGCCGCACCGCTGGGCGTCGTCCGGCTGAGCAGACCCAACTCCTCCGCCCAATCCACCGAGGCGCCGAACACCCGCAGCTTCCCCTCGGCCTGCAACGCCGTGAGCTCCGCGTAAAGGTCTCCCGCCTGCGCGCCGTCGAGCAGCGGCGCGGGCGGATTGTGCAAGAGGAGCACGTCCACGCGATCCGTCTGCAGACGCCGCAAACTGGACTCCATGGCCGGCCGCAGGTTCGCCACGGAGAAATCGGTTTCCCCGTCGGGACTGTGGCCGAACTTCGTGCAGATCACCGCCGCATCGCGCCGGCCGCGGAGCGCCTGCCCGAGCAGTCGCTCGCTCGCGCCTTCGCCGTAGCCCGGCGCGGTGTCGAAAAAATTGCACCCGCCGTCGAGCGCGGCCTGCACCAATCGCAGCGACGCCGCCTCGTCCGGCCCGCCCCAGAGCGGATTGTTCAGCTGCCACGCCCCGAATCCGATGGCGCTGACGCTCAAGCCGGACTTCCCGAGCACGCGGTATTGCATGACTTGTTTTTGTCGCCCGCAGCAGCGGACCTGAAGCGCAAAGGCGCGGCATTTCTTGCGCAGCCTCTTCGCCAACCTTCCGCCGCATCGGGTTCGGATCGCAACCCAAGCGCGGCGTGCCGGCAAATCGCCGGTTGCAGAGCCGCCGCGCGAGTCTAGCCTGTCCGCACATTGCCCGTCACCACCCCATGACGACTGCCGAACGCCTCACGTTTCTGCGCACCAGTTTCCAGGATCTCCTCGCCGACTGCGGGAAAATCATGGCGCCGGACAAGACCGAGCACTCCAGCCGCTTCACGCGCTGCTTTCTCGGCGCGCCGCATCCGATGGCCAACCTCGCCATCGCCGCCGACCAAACCGAGGCGGAATTCCACGCGCTGCTCGACGACATCGAGCGCTGGGTCGCCGTGCATCGCTTTCCGGTCGCGCTGATCGTCTTCCCCGATGTCGGACGCCCCGAGCGCACCGCCTGGCTCGACGCCCGCAAATGGACCCAGCTCGACAACATGCCGGGCATGTGGCTCGAAGCGTCGCCGGCATTCAGCGTGGGGCAACCGCCGGCCGGTGTCGGCGTGCGGCACGCCCAAGACGATGCCTCCCTCGCGCAGGTGGTCAAAGTGGTGACCGAGGGCTATCCCGTGCCGGAAGCGGCGGCGGAGATGTTCGTCCACGGCATCCACCGCAGCCACCGCGGGAACGTCACGGCCGCCAATTTCCTCGCCACGGTCGACGGCGAGCCGGCGGCCTGCGCCGCGGTCAGCGTGCGCGACGGCGTGGCGGGCATCTTTTGCGTCGCGACCATCGAGCGTTTCCGCGGCCGCGGTCTCGGCGCGCTCGTCACCCGCGCGGCCACGGCCCACGGCTTCGCGAGCGGCGCCCGCCACGCCCTGCTCCATGCCTCCCCGATGGGCGACCCGATCTACCGCAAGATGGGTTTCCAAGAGATCACCCGCATCCCCCTCTACGGCTTCGGCCTCGGTTGAGACGGGCTCATGCAGTTTAAAACCACAGATGGACACAGATGAACACAGATCACTCGAATGGAGCGGCCAACCTAGGAAAATTCCCGAGCACCGAAGAGTGCACGTCTCGGTCAGCCCGACTTCCTATCCATCTGTGTGTATCTGTGCCCATCTGTGGTTGAACTGAATTGTTCCGCAGAGCCTTCCGCCGCCTTCAGCACTCAGTCTTCCGCCTTCCGCAACCTCACCACCCCGCCTCCCCATGTCCAAACCCGTCTGTTACTCCGCCAAAGCCTACTCCGCGACCAGCGCCTCCGCGCCCCTCGCCCCCGCCGTCATTGAGCGCCGAGAGCCGCTGCCGTCGGACGTGAAAATCGAGATCCTCTACTGCGGCGTCTGCCATTCCGACCTGCACTACGCGCACAACGAGTGGCACTTCACCCAGTATCCCGCCGTGCCCGGCCACGAGATCGTCGGCCGCGTGACGGCCGTGGGCAGCGGCGTGACGAAGTTCAAGGTCGGCGACACGGTGGGCGTAGGCTGCCTCGTCGACTCCTGCCGCACCTGCCCGAGCTGCCGCGAGGGTCAGGAACAATTCTGCGACCTCGGGCTCGCCGGTGGAACCTACGCGGGTTGGGACAAGCACCTCAACACTCCGACGCTCGGCGGTTACTCGCAAAGCATCGTCGTGACGGAGGATTTTGTGCTCCGCATGCCGGCCAACCTGGATCCCGCCGCGGCCGCACCGCTGCTCTGCGCCGGCATCACGACGTATTCCCCGCTCAAACACTGGAAGGTCGGCCCCGGCCAGAAAGTCGGCGTCGTCGGCCTCGGCGGCCTCGGGCACATGGCGGTGAAGTTCGCCAAGGCCTTCGGCGCGCACGTAGTGTTGTTCACCACCTCGGAGAGCAAGGTCGCCGACGCAAAGCGGATCGGCGCCCACGAGGTCGTCATTTCCAAGGATGAGAAGCAGATGGCCGCGCACGCCGGCACTTTCGACTTCATCATCGATGCCGTCTCTGCCGACCACGACATCAACGCCTACATGAATCTGCTCAAGCGCGACGGCAACCTGACCCTCGTCGGCGCCCCGGAGAAGCCGCTGCCCGTCGCCGCCTTCCCGCTACTGATGCGCCGCCGCTCGCTCTCCGGCTCCCTCATCGGCGGCCTGCCCGAGACGCAGGAGATGCTCGATTTCTGCGGGAAGCACGGCATCACCGCCGACATCGAGATGATCCGCATGGACCAGATCAACGACGCCTACGAACGCATGCTGAAGAGCGACGTGAAATAC
>CAYYVB010000268.1:4708-4997 GCA_964475035.1 uncultured Opitutaceae bacterium
TCGACATGAAGACGCTCTGAGGCGGCGGCGTGCCTCCGGTTCGCGGTCGGGAGTCGGTCTCGACGCCGCAACGCGGCCTCGCGGAGCTCGGCCCTCCAGGCCGATCAGATTGCCACAAAGAGGCACAAAAACTCGGCCGCGGCGCGTATGTGGCCCGCGCGCCTATAGGCGCTGTTCAGAGCCGTGAACCGTCTGCGTTTTTTGTGCCTTTTCGTGGCCACACACCTCGGCCTCGCGGAGCTCGGCCCTCCACGCTTCCACGGACTTCACGTTTCAACCCGCCGCGCGG
>CAYYVB010000269.1:0-4972 GCA_964475035.1 uncultured Opitutaceae bacterium
CCGCTCACCGGCGACCGCTTCAACAAGCAAGGCAGCCAGTTCAACTTCTCCTTCGGCACCCGCTTCTAAGCTTCAACCAACGTTCCTATGCATAAATCACTCCGCTCGCTCCTCACCCTCGGTGGCCTCTTCGCCGCGACGGTGGCCCTCCATGCCCAGCCCGCCCTCAAGGTCGTGGTGGTCGACATGGCCAAGGTTTACGACACGCACTACAAGACTGAAGAGGCCAACGCCAAGTTCAACGACGCCGCCCAGCGCGCCCAGGAACAGCTCGACCAGCTCCAGAAGCAGCTCCAGGCCGCCGCCGACGAATACAAGCAGTTCGTCGAGGACTCCCGCAGCCCGATGAAGAACGACCAAGCCCGCGCCAAAGCCGAGACGGACGCCAATAACAAGCGCGGCGAGATCGAGCGCATGCAGAACGAGGCCCAAGCCTTCCGCGTCAACACCCAGCGTTCACTCCAGCAACGCGCCAAGAACCATCGCGACCTCATCATGGATGAGATCATGAAGGTCGTGAACGACATTTCCCGCGCCAAGAGCGCCACGCTCGTCCTCGACAAGTCCGGCCCGAGCATCTTCGGCGTGCCCGTCGTGCTCTTTTCGGATCCAGCCTACGACATCACCGACGACGTCGTCCGCGAAGTTAACAAGGACCGCCCCGCCTCCACGCCGCAGAGCCCGGCCGCCGCCACCCCGGCGCCCGCGAGCACCACGTCGAGCCCGACCGGCTTTACCGTTCCGAACGTGACGGAGCCGAAGAAGAACTGAAAACTTGCCAAGCCCTGTTCACCGGAACAGGGCTTTTTTGTGCCTATGCAGGTCGCCTACCGTCCCGAGGACATTGCCGCCATCGTCACCGCGCAACGCTCTGCGGGCGCCACCACCGAGACGATCCGCGACATCGCTTCGCTCAAGTCCGCCCGCGCCGGCGATCTCTCGTTCCTTGGCAACGCGAAATACCGCTCCGAAGTCGCCGCCACCGCCGCCTCCCTCGTGTTGGTGCCGCTCGACTACTCCGGCGAACCGAAGCCCGGCCAGCAGTTCCTCTACGTCGAGAATCCCTCCGCCGCCCTCGCGCGGGTCTGCGCCCGCCTCGAGCAGGCGCTCTGGCCCAAGCCGCCCGCCGGCATCCATCCCAGCGCCGTCGTCGCGCCCGGCGCCTGCGTCTCGCCCCGCGCCACCGTCGGACCGCTGTGCGTCGTCGAGGAGGGCGCTGTCATCGGCGACGGCACGGTGCTGCTCGGCTCCATCCATGTCGGTCGCGGGGCCCAGATCGGACCGGATTGCTTCATTCATCCCGGCTGCCTGATCGGCGCCGGTTGCGAACTCCGCGCCCGCGTCCGCCTGCAGCCCGGCGTGGTCATCGGCTCGGACGGCTTCGGTTACGAATTCGTCGGCGGCCGCCACGAAAAAGTCCCGCAGATCGGCATCGTCGTCGTCGAGGAAGACGTCGAAATTGGCGCCAACTCCACCATCGACCGCGCCCGTTTCAGCCGCACGGTGATCGGGGAGGGGACCAAGATTGATAACCTCGTCCAGGTCGGACATAACGTCGTCATCGGCAAGCACTGCATCCTTTGCGCGCAGGTCGGCATCTCCGGCAGCACGACGCTCGAGGATTACGTCGTGCTCGGCGGCCAGGCCGGCGTTGGCGGCCACATCACCCTCGGCAAAGGCACCAAGGCCGGCGGTCAGACCGGCATCGCCTTCGACACCGCGCCCGGCAGCTACCTCAACGGCACGCCCGCCATGCCCTACATGGTCGAACGCCGACTCCAGGTGTTGCATCAGAAATTGCCCGACCTCTTCAAGCGCGTGGAATTTCTCGAAGGAAATCGGGAAAAGGCTTCCGCCTCCGGCGAATAACCTGTTGGTTGGCGTTCCATGAAGGATACGCGGCTGAAAATTTTCACGGGATCGTCCAATCGCGCTCTGGCGGAGGAAATCTGCCAGTCCATCGGTGTGCCGCTCGGCGACGCCAATGTGACTTGCTTCCCCGACGGGGAGTCTTTCGTGAAGATCAACGAGAACATCCGCGGCGCGGACGTTTACATCATCCAGTCGACCTGCCCGCCGACGAACCATCACCTGATGGAGTTGTTGATCATGATCGACGCCGCCAAGCGCGCGTCGGCCGCCCGCATCACCGCGGTGATTCCGTTCTACGGCTACGCGCGCCAGGACCGCAAGGACCAGCCCCGCGTGCCCATCACCGCGAAGCTCGTCGCCAACCTCCTCGCCACCGCCGGCGCCAACCGCGTCCTGACGATGGATCTGCACAGCCAGCAGATTCAGGGCTTCTTCGACCTGCCCGTTGACCACCTCTTCGCCTCGCCCGTCTTCTTCCAGTATCTCGCCACCAAGCGCAGCAGCAACCTCGTCGTCTGCTCGCCCGATGTCGGTGGCATGAAGATGGCAGCCGCCTACGCCGACGCCCTCGGCGCCTCGCTCGCACTCGTGGCCAAGAAGCGCGTCAACGCCAACACCGTCGAGGCGATCAACGTCGTCGGCGAAGTGAAGGACTGCGACGTGCTCCTCGTCGACGACATCACCGAGACCGCCGGCACCATCACCGCCGCCGCCAAGATTCTCCGTGAGCACGGCGCTAAGAGTGTCCGCGCCGCCATCAGCCACTGTGTGCTCGGCGAGAACGCTTACGAGCGCCTCAAGACCGGTCTGATTGACGAGCTCATCACGACCAACTCCGTGCCGATCGACCCGCGCGGCCTGAACATCACCGTGCTCAGCATCGCACCCCTCCTCGGCGAGGCCATCGTCCGCATCAACAGCAACGAGAGCGTGACCAGCCTCTTCAAGATCAAGGGCTTCTGATCACGCAATTGCGGAACCGCCGCGGACGGACATTGTCCGTGCCATTCTTCCTTCCATGAAGCACCTCTCCCGGTTCGTCGCTTTCGCTTGCTTGCTCGCCTTGGTCCCGCTCCACGCGCAGAACCGCGCGCGAACGAATAATCGCCAGGCCGACCTGCCGCCGTTGCAGGTGAAGTCCGACGCCACGCCCGTCGGTCAGGGTGCCGGCCCCGCGCTGACGAGCTACGCCGACGTGCTGGAGAACGTCCGCCCCGCCGTCGTCTCGGTCTATTCGAGCAAGATCGTCCGCCAGCGCGTGCCGGAGTTTTTCCGCCAGCTTTACGGACCCAACCTTCGCGACCAGGAGCAGCGTCTCAGCGGCCTCGGTTCCGGCGTCATCATTTCCAGCGACGGCTACATCCTCACCAACAACCACGTCGTTGAAGAAGCCGACGAATTGAAGGTCGCCCTCGCCGACGAGCGCGAGTTCACCGCCAAGCTCATCGGCACCGACCCGAAGACCGACATTGCCGTCATCAAGATCGACGCTACCAATCTCCCGTCCGTCACGCTCGCCGACAGCGATAAGCTCCGCGTCGGCGACATTGTCTTCGCCATCGGCAACCCGCTCGCCATCGGCCAGACGGTCACGATGGGCATCGTCTCCGCCACAGGCCGGAAGAACGTCAACCTGCTCACCGACCGCGCACCCGATGCCTACGAGGATTTCATCCAGACCGACGCCGCCATCAACCAGGGCAACTCCGGCGGCGCGCTCGTCGACGCCCGCGGCCGCCTCGTCGGCATCAACAGCGGCATCGCCACCACCAACCGCGGCAACATCGGCATCGGTTTCGCCGTGCCGATCAACCTCGCGCACAGCGTCACCACCAGCCTCATCACCCATGGCGTCGTGCTCCGCGGCTACCTCGGTGTCTCAAGTGAGACGCTCACTCCCGACCTCGCCGAATCGCTCGGACTCCCCCGTGAGACCCGCGGCGTCATCATCACCGATCTGAGTCCTGCCGACGGCCCTGCGGCCACGGCCGGGCTCGCCCGCGAGGACATCATTACCGGCATCAACGACCGCACCATCACGTCCCGCGACGACCTGCGTCTCATCATCGCCCAGATCCTGCCCGGCACTAAGGTCTCGATCCGATACCTCCGCGACGGCAAGCCGCAGGCCACCGAGGTCACGCTCGGCACGCTCCAAGATCAATTTGCCACCGGTGAATTCCTCCCCGGCGTTTCGGCCGAGCTGATTACCGCCGACCTGCGTCGCCAGCTCCGCATCGATGAGCGCGTCGAAGGTATCGTCGTCACGGAAGTCGCGCGCAATTCGCCTTACGCCGCGATCTTCCCCGTCGGCACCGTCATCGAGCAGATCAACCGCGTCCCGATCGACAACCTCGCCACCGCCCGCAACGCCCTCCGCACCGGCCGCAACATGGCGCTCGTCTACACCAGCGGTGTGTATCGCTACGTGGTGTTCGAAGTGCGCTGAGCGGACGAGCGTAGGGCGGGACCGCAGCACCCGCCGCAACCCGCCCGCGGCGCACACGGCGGTCGCGCCCCACCTTGAAGCTACTAAGACCTTTATTCAGCTCCCCGGCTTCGTCGCCGGGATGGCGGCGAGCTCGGGCGGCAATTTGTCGGCCTCGTAGGTCGGGAAACTCAACTCAAGCAGCGAATGCGTCCGCACGGCGAACTTCGCCTGGCCTTGGCTGCGGTCGACGAGCACGGCCACGCCGACGGCCGTGCCGCCGGCGCGCTGGATGATGTCGAGGCACTCCTGCACCCGGCCGCCGCGCGTGATCACATCTTCGACGACCAGGATTCTTTCGCCCGGCGCGATCGTGAAGCCGCGGCGCATGACCAGCACGTTGTTCTCCTTTTCGGCGAAAATGTAGCGCACGCCGAACTGCCGCGCGACTTCCTGGCCGATGACGAGGCCGCCCATCGCCGGAGCGAGCACGGTCGTGAACGACACGCCCGCGAGCTTGGCCTTGAGCATCGCGCCAAGGCGCTCGACGTCGGGCATCGACTGGCACACCTGCGCGCACTGGAAGAAATGTCCGCTGTGCAATCCCGAGCGGAGGACGAAGTGCCCCTCCAGGAGCGCCTTCGTGCGTTTGAAGATTTCGATGACTTCTTG
>CAYYVB010000270.1:0-2580 GCA_964475035.1 uncultured Opitutaceae bacterium
CGCTTGCCATGGCGGGCGAAGGAAGCCGCGAGGTTGCAGCTGATCATCGTCTTGCCTTCGCCGGGGATGGTGGAGGTGACGAGGATGGACTTCGGGAAATCGAGCTTCGATTGGATTTTCACCGAGCTGTAAACGCTGAGGAAGGCCTCGGAACCGGGAGAGGTCTTGTTGCTGGTGACGAGCGTGTGCTTCTCGGTGTCGGGAACGTCGGAAAGTTCGGGGATGATGCCGAGGAGGTTGGCACCGATGAAGCCTTCGATGTCCCAGGCGCTCTTGACGCGATCGTCGAGGAAGCTGAGTCCGACAGCGACGGCCGCAAAGACCAGCAAGCCGAGACCGATGCAGGTCTTGAGAATGCTGCCCATGTTGGGCGCATAGGGGGCGCCCGGGGCGACGGCGGGGTCGAGCGGCTTGACCGGGATGTTCTCGAGGTTCTTCGAGGTGGTCGTCTGGTTCAGACGGTCGAGGATCTGGATGTAGTTGTTTTTCGCAACGGTGGCCTGGTTTTCGAGGCTCTTGAACTCGACGGAGAGTTCGCCGAGGCGAAGTTGGTCGTTTTCTGCGGCCTTGTATTCACGTTCGAACGAGGTCTCGGAGTCGGTGACCTTCTGCAACTGGGTGCGCAGGTCGGCGATGGCTTGGTTGATGTTGCGGTTGATTTGCTGGTCGAGGACGTCGAGCGCGTTGGCGAGATCGATCATCTTCGGATGCCGCTCGAGGTAGCGTTCGCTGAGGATGGACTGCTGTTTGCTGAGCTCGGCGCGCTGCTGCTTGAGGCTCGGGATGGTTCCGTAGGTGGCGATGTAGGAAACCTCGAGGAGATTGCCGCCTTCTGATTGCATGCGGTCGATCTGCTGGAGGAGAACCTGGAGGTTGAGGCGTTCGAGCCGGACGGTGGTGAGCGCGGCATTGATGGAACGCAGGCGGTCGGCGACGATGTCGACGCTGGCCGAGAGAGAGACGAGGTTGTTGCGGCGCTTATATTCCTGGAGGCGTCCTTCGGCGGCCTCGGATTCTACGCGGAGCTCCTCGGCACGGCTGCGCAGGTATTCGACGGCGAACTCGTTTTTGCCGCCGACGTTTTCGATCAGGTAATTGATGAACTGGCGGGCGTAGCGATTGGCGACGATGGCGGCGCCGTCAGGGTCTCGGTTTTGGACCGTGATGGTGATGAGGAAGCTGTTGCGGAGATTGCCGATGATGACGTTACCCACGAGCGCTCCAGCGGGGGGTGGCGTGACGCCCTCGGCCGCATCCTTGAGGTAAGGACGCTGGAGAATCTTCACTTCCTCGGGAGTGAGGGACTGGACGACGGAGGTGCGAAGACGTCCACTCTCCAGGATGCGCAAATAAGTATTGAGATCGACTTCGGAGCGGACGGAAGAGTCGACGACCTGTTCGTTAAGGACGACGCGCTCGGGGCGCTCGAATTGCATCGTGGTCGTCGCGCTATACATCGGCGTCTCCCGCGCCTGCCAATAACCATAGGATAGCGAGACAAGAAGGGCGACGGGCAGCGCTATCCAGAGGCGCTCGCGCAGGATGATCAGGTAGTCGCGGATGGTGCGCCGTTCGACAACGTGCTCCTCATTGCTGTGCAACGAGGCGGACGATTTGCCTGCGGAGGGAGGAGTGGAAAGTGGGGAGGACATGGACCGTTCAGATAAGGCGTTCGGGGACGTAGACGATGTCGCCGGGAAGCAGGAGGATGTTCGATTCGGCGACCTTCGGGTCGTTGCGGCGACCCTTGATGATGCTTTGCACGTCGACGGTGAAGGTTTGCGTCGTGCCGTCGGCGAGAGTGCGGCGCACCGTCACAGCGCTGCCTTTGGCGATGTCATTCAGGCCGCCGGCCTTGGTGACGAGTTCCTCGACGGTAAAGGTCGATTCGTTGGGCAAAGAGTAGCGGCCGGGGCTCCGGACCTGTCCATGGATGGAGACCTCGCGGGGTGCATATTCCTCAACGCTGAGAGTGACCTGGGGATTGCGCAAAAAGCGGTTCTCGCGGTAGGCGGACTGGATGGTCTCCTGCGCTTCACTGACTGTCAGGCCTCCGATCGGCACTTCGCCCAACAAAGGGAGGTTGATCCGGCCACGTGCGTCGATGCGCACGACGCTGGTGAGATCGTCTTCTTGATAGACTGCGACGCGGACGCGGTCGGCGAGTTGCAGCCGGTGGACGTAGGATTTCTTGGCATCGGCCGGATTGCCGCTTTGCGCGAGGGCAGAGGTGGGAGCGCTCAGCAAGGAAGCGGCGACAATCAGAATGAGCAGTCGATGGGTTATCATGGCGTTCAGAAGCGGGTGGCGATATCAACGGAATAGCCGGTTCGCTCGAAGTCCGACTGACTCACCGTTGACCAGTTCTTGAGGTAGTTGAAGGAGGCGGAGACGCGCAGGTGTTCGTTGAACACGTAGATCGCCCCGATGTCCGCCGTCACGAAATCATCGCGTCGGCCGAGTTGGGTGCCGCTGAGAAACTTGTTGCGACCATAGCCGGCGCTGGCGTCGAGAGAGAAACGACGCGTGAAGGTGTAAGTGGTGCGAAGCAGGGTGGAGAAAGTGTCCACGGAGACGCCC
>CAYYVB010000270.1:2590-3361 GCA_964475035.1 uncultured Opitutaceae bacterium
GCCCGTGGCCGTGGTCGTGAAATCACGTGCCGCCGTGCCGATCATGGTGAGCTTGCGGGTCGCGTTCCACGCCGTTGAAGCCGTGATGCTGACCTGACCATAGTTCTCCCCTGTGGCGTCGATTTCCCGGATCTGGTAACCGGCTCGGATCGTGCCGCGCAGTTTGGAGAGAATCGCGCCATCAACACCGAGCGAGAAATTGTGGTCGGTCGTGGTGGCAAGGTCGGTCTCGCCGACGCGGATGCGGTAACTGGAGAAGAGATCGAGTTTGCTGGTGAAGACGTAGAAGAGGTCGAGCGCCTGAGTGTAGTCGGTGTAGCTGAGGAGCTGCACGGTGTCGGTGTAGCTGCGCTTCAAGTATGAGGTGGTGGAAGTGAGGTAGAACTTGTCGTTGATCGGGTATTTGATGTTGAGGCCGATCGGATAATTCCAGGACTGGGTGCGGAGGTTTACGGCGCTGTCGGCGCGCGAGCTACGATAGGCGTTGACGGTGAGCGCCCCGGTCGTGCGTCCGGTGGTCTTGTTGAGTTCGAGATAGAAACTCGGATTCCAAGCCGTCTGGTCAGAGAATTCGCTGAACTTCTGATAATCGAGGACTGCTCGGGCGTTGACGGAGATGATTCCGGCGCGACGCTTGAGTTCCGCGCCGACGCTGGCGGTCAGGATCGTGTCCGACTCGGCGTTGGCGCTGGCAAAGACGTTGGAGTCATACGCAAGCGTCGCGTTACCGAAGACGAACACCTGGTTGCGGGTGCCGTCGATGTTCAACAA
>CAYYVB010000270.1:3371-4960 GCA_964475035.1 uncultured Opitutaceae bacterium
CAGCAGAGCGAGGACACATAGTCCGGCGGAAATGAATTTGAGACGGGAGGGCAGCAAGGCGTGCAGGGATTATTCGCCGCCGGGGAGGATGCGATCGGGGCTGACCGTGATGTTGGTGGGCGGGGCCGCAGGCGTCGCTGGCACGGCGACGATTTCCTCCTCCGGTTCCGGCGCGGGAGCGGAATCGCCACTGCCATCGGCCGGGGGCTCCGTTTCGCTGCCGGCAAGGCCTTCCTCGGCTTTCTTTTCAATCGTCTCAAATGAGACCGTTTTCTTCGCATTGCAGGCGACATTGACTTTCTCGTCGACGCCGGCCGCGGTGGTGCGGTCAATCGGACCGACGGTGATGGAAGGGGGCTGGCCAGGCGGTCCCGGGCGGATAATCGCCTGTTCACCGGAGCGAAGAAGGGTCCCGCCGAGGTCGCGGTTGCCGCCACGAACAGTCGCGTCGCCCTCGACCATGTAGACGATGGTCTCATTTTCGTTCGTCTTGATGGAGAGTTTTCCGCCGCGGATGTTCACCGCAGCATGCGGGGTGGCGTAATTCATGGTCGAGCCAGACACCAGCTGGCCGGTGCAGATGCCAATCTGGCCGCGGGCCACAAACACATCGGATTGTGACATCGAGGGCTCGACTTCAGTATTGGCGTTGCGGTCGGGGCGGAATGGCTCCTGCACGAAACGATCAACCTCCACGCGGGTGTCCGCATCGACATACATTCCGGTGCCGTTGGAATAAACGAAGGCTTGATGCGCATCCACTTTCGTCTCGATCACCGTTCCAGGAGCGTCAAAGGCGGTCGACTGCTTTGGTGAATAAGTCCGGCCTTCAGCCGTGATCTGGGCCTCGCCTGCGGTTTCCGCGAGGTAAAGCTTGCTCGTCGGCCCCTTCTTCTTGCCCAGCTGACGCTGAGCATGCGTGGCCGGCACCACAACCAGAGCAGCGCAAATTAATGCGATCAGACAGCGGCGAAATGTTTTCATGGTGGGTTAAGTTGAGCGAGTGGGTTTCCCCAATCGGTCGAAAGAGAATAGGGTATTAACCCTATTTCAAGCCTTAATCCGCAAGAATTCGCTGCTTAAGCGTTTACTGCGCAAGTATGTTCAGGAGCTTGCCCCGGATGTAAATCGTGCGCTTGAGCGTCTTGCCCACGAGATGAGGGGCTACTTTGGGGTGTTCCTGAGCGATTCGCACCAGGTCCTCTTCAGTCACGTTGACCGGCACCTGAGTGTCGCCGCGGTGCTTGCCGTTAACTTGGAAAACCACGGTGATCGTCGTGGCGACGAGCTTCGCGGGATCGTAGATCGGCCATGCGGCGCTCATGGCGCTGCCGCTTTCACCGAGACGCGTCCAAAGCTCTTCTGCGAAATGCGGCGCAAAGGGGGCGAGCAATTTCAGGAAGTCGAGCGCGATGCCGCGCGGGAGCGCGGGCTCCTTCGCGAGCGCGTTGAGCAGAATCATCAACTGCGAGATCGCGGTGTTGAAGCGCAATCCCTCGATGTCCTCGCCGACCTTCTTGATCGTCTCGTGCACGAGCTTGTCGGTCTCGGCCGTGAGCGCGCCGGACGCGACGATGCGCGGGTTGACC
>CAYYVB010000271.1:0-4949 GCA_964475035.1 uncultured Opitutaceae bacterium
CGGCGGCCCAGGACTTGCGCGAGCCGGTGTTGGGCGCGTGGCGGTAGGTGCGGAGCGCGGAGCCGTCGACCCAGGCGTGCGAGATGGCATTGATGACCTGCTCGCGCGTGCCGCCGAGCATGGCGGCGGTGACGGCGGTGGAGGCCATGCGGACGAGGAGCACGTGGTCGAGGCCGACGCGGTTGAAGGAATTTTCCAGCGCGAGGACGCCCTGGACTTCGTGCGCCTTGATCATGGCGGTGAGGACGTCCTTCACCGTCATTTTCGATTTTTGATTTTCGATTTTCGATTGGAAGGCCGCGACGGGGGTTCCGGCCGCTTCGTTGCGGCTGAGCCAGTCGGCCACGGCGAGGATGGCGCCGAGGTTGTCGGAGGGGTGGCCCCACTCGGCGGCGAGCCAGGTGTCGTTGAAGTCGAGCCAGCGGACGATCGCGCCGATGTTGAACGCGCCCTGCACGGGATCGAGTTCGTAGCTGGTGCCGGGGACGCGGGCGCCGTTCTTGATCGAGGTGCCGGGGACGACGGGCCCGAGGAGCTTGGTGCAGGCCGGGTAGGCGAGCGCCATGATGCCGCAGGCGAGCGTGTCGGCGAGGCACCAGCGGGCGGTGTCGTAGGCTTCGTCGCTCGTGATCTGCGCGTTGAGCGCGTAGTCGGCGAGGTCGACGAGGAGTTGGTCGGGAGCAGGACGGACGTTGCTGATGTGGGAACCCATGTTGTTGGAAGGAGCGAGTAGCGGGTAGTGAGTAGCGAGTAGAGTGGGTGGCGGGTGCGGCGCGGTCGGCGAAATTACATCCGGCCGCGGAGGTCGATGTTCTGGTAGGGGCGGTTGTCGGGGCCGATGTAGTTGGCGCCGGGGCGGATGATCTTGCCGTCGAGGCGCTGCTCGATGACGTGCGCGGCCCAGCCGGCGGTGCGGGCCATGACGAAGAGCGGGGTGAACATCGCGGTCGGCACGCCCATCTCGTGGTAGGCGACGGCGCTGTACCAATCGAGGTTCGGGAACATCTTCTTCTCGTTCCACATCAGGGTCTCGATGCGCTCGGCCACGTCGAAGAGGGTCACGTTGCCCGTCTCGGCGCAGAGGCGGCGGGCGATCTCCTTGACGATGGGGTTGCGCGGGTCGCCGATGGTGTAGACGGGGTGGCCGAAGCCGATGACGATCTCCTTGCGGGCGAGCCGGGCGCGGATGTCCGCCTCGGCCTCGTCGGCGCCGCGGTAGCGCTGCTGGATCTCGTAGGCGACCTCGTTGGCGCCGCCGTGCTTGGGTCCGCGGAGCGCGCCGATCGCGCCGGTGATGGCGGAGTGGAAGTCCGTGCCGGTGCCCGCGATCACGCGGGCCGTGAAGGTGGAGGCGTTGAACTCGTGCTCCGCGTAGAGGATGAGCGAGCGGTCGAGGGCGGCGACATGGCTGTCGGACGGCGCGCGCTGGTGGAGGAGCGTGAGGAAGTGCGCGGCGAGGTTGGGCGCGTCGGTCTCGGTGTTGATGCGGACCTTCCGGGTGGCGTAGTGGTGCCAGTAGAGGAGCATCGACGGGAAGGTGGCGAGGAGGCGGTCGGCGATGTTCTGCGCGCCGGGGACGTTGTCGGGCGTGGGGCCGGATTGCGGGAGCGCCTCGGGCTCGAGGTGGCCGAGCATGGAGCAACCGGTGCGGAGGACGTCCATCGGGTGCGCGGTGGCGGGGATCTGCTCGAGGACGTTGCGGAGCGGCTCGGGGAGGCCGCGGAATTTGCGGAGCTTGCGGTGGTAGCCGGCGAGCTGCGAGCTGAGCGGGAGCTCGCCGTAGATGAGGAGGTAGGCGACTTCCTCGTAGCAGGAATGCGCGGCGAGGTCGGCGATGTCGTAGCCGCGGTAATGCAGGTCGTTGCCCGAGTGGCCGACGGTGCAGATGGCGGTGTTGCCGGCGACGACGCCGGAGAGGGCGACGGACTTCTTGACCTTGGGGGCGGGCGCGGGGGCGGGAGTTTCGTTGCTCATCGGATAAGGGCCCACGGAAGACACGGAAAACACGGAAGAAAGATCCGGTGTGTTCCGGGTGTTCGGTGGTTAATTCGGTTTGGTTTCCTTCGGCGGGGTGTAGCCGAGCGTGGTGTAGAGGTCGGCGCGGGTCTGCATCTTCGACACGACGGCCTGCTGGGTGCCGTCGCGGCGGAGCGTGGTGTAGAAATCGAGCGACGCGGCCGCGGCCATGCGCGAGGCGCCGAGCGGGTAGAGCGCGAGGGCGATGCCGACGGAGCGGAGCTGCTCGACGGTGAAGTAAGGCGTCTTGCCGAACTCGGTCAGGTTGGCGAGGACGGGGACTTTGATCGCCGCGGTGAACGCGCAATAGTCGTCGAGCGTGTGCAACGCCTCGGCGAAGATCATGTCGGCCCCGGCGGCGACGTAGGCCTCGGCGCGCGCGATGGCGCCGGCGAGGCCTTCGTTGGCGGCGGCGTCGGTGCGCGCCATGACGACGAAGGACGGGTCGGGTTTGCCGGAAACGGCGGCCTGCACGCGGGCGACCATCTCGGCCGTGGAGACCAGGTGTTTGCCCGGCAGGTGGCCGCAGACTTTCAGTGGGACCTGATCCTCAATGTGCACGGCGGCGACGCCGGCGGCGGCCATTTCGCGGACGGTGCGCGCGGGGTCGTCCCAGCCGGTGTCGATGTCGACGAGGAGCGGGAGGGCGACGCGCTGCGTGATGCGGCGGGCGTCGATGAGGACGTCGGCGAGCTCGGTCTTGCCGGTGTCGGGCCAGCCGTAGCTGTGGTTGGCGACGCCGGCGCCGGAGAGGTAGAGGGCCTTGAACCCGGCGCGCTCGGCGAGGAGGGCGGCGTAGGCGTTGATCGCGCCGGCGATCAGCAGCGGCGATTCGGCGGCGAGGGCGGAGCGGAAATGTTGGCCCGGTGTGGACATGAAGGGATCGGTGGCGACGCGCGGCGGGCGGGCGCCGGGCGAGGGGAGGTCGGACCGTATGACAAGGCCTTCGCCGCTGTCGAGGGTGGGGCGGGGCGCGCGGGCGGATTAGTTGGAAAATTCATGGCCATCCCGCGCCGCCTAAACAGGCGTTGCGACTCCCGTTGGCGAACGACCGGGAACGAAGAAAGTGGAGGCCGTGTCGGGGCTCGAACCCGAGAGGCTATCATCTCCTGCCATCCTGACGTGCAGCACAGCCGGCGTGCAGTGTAGCAAGTCGCCCCGCCGGGCGGGCCGCGTTTCCTGTGCAAATTGCGGCACGGGTTGCTCGAGGTGTCAGCCGTCCCGCGCCACGGCGGCGCGTCGCCCAGAACGTGCTCGCACGTGCGGCGGGGGTTTGTCACACGAATCCCCGCCCGCGCCCGGGTGGCGGAATGGCAGACGCAGGGGACTTAAAATCCCCTTTCCGCAAGGAAGTGTGGGTTCGATCCCCACCCCGGGCACTTTCCCTCCGTTTGAAAACTTTCGGCAACCCGGGCGATTTTCCGGGGTCTCGTGCGTCGACCTGCTGATGACCCTGCTCGCCGTCTTGATCATCCTTGCCTGCCTTGTGGTGCTCGTTGGCACCGATGGCGGTGCCGATGGCAGCGGGTGAAGTGGTGTGCGCCGTCGTGCCACCCCTCCGCCGCCGCTCGGGAATGGCCTTGCCCCGGGCCGGAGCGGCGGGCATCCGTGTCGGTCCGCGCATGAAAATCGGTTTTCTCGGTGGCAGCTTCGACCCCGTGCATTTCGGCCACCTGATCGCCGCTCAGGACGTGTTGGAGCAATTCCACCTCGACCGTCTCCTGCTCGTGCCGGCCGCCCAGGCGCCGTTGAAGCCTAACGATGTCCAATCCACCGCCGACGATCGCCTGACCATGCTCCGCGCGGCCATCGAGTGGGACAAGCGCCTCGAGATCTCCGACTACGAACTCTCCAAGGGTGGCATCTCCTACACGATCGACTCGGTGCGGCACTTCAAGGCCCTCTTCCCCCACGACCAGCTTTTCTGGATCATCGGTGGCGACCAGTTGCCGTTGCTCCACAAGTGGAAGGCGATCGACGAGCTGGCGCAGCTGATCGAATTCATCTTTCTCGAGCGCCCGAAGCACCCGACCAAGCCCCACGTCGAGATTCCCGGCCTGCGGCTGCACCGGTGCGACGGTCATTTGATCGAGATCAGCTCCAGCGAATTGCGCGCCCGTGTGTCGCGCGGCCTGTCGCTCCACTATTTTTGCCCGCAAAAGGTAATCGCCTACATCGACCAGCACCGTCTTTATCGCTGACGCCACCTGCATGAAAGCCCGCCCGACGAAGAAGGCCTCCGCCAAGAAACCCGCCGCCAAGCCCGCCAAGGCCGCGAAGTCTGTCGCCGCCCGTCCGCGCGCGGCCAAGCCCAAGGCCAAAGCCGCCCCCGCGGCAGCGGCCCCCGGCGTTCCGGCAACCGCGGTCCACCCGCGCGTGCTCTCCCTCATCGTGCAGGCCATGGACGCGAAGAAAGCCGACAACATCCAGGTCCTCCGCGTCGCTGAGCTCTCGAGTATTACCGACTACCTCGTGCTCGGCACCGCCACCTCCGACCCGCACTTACGCGCCTTGCGCGTCGAGTTGGAGAAGGTCATCGACGCCGAAGGCACCAAGATCCTCGGCATGGACACGACCAAGGGCAGCGGCTGGCTGGTAGTCGATGCGTTTGATGTTATGGTGCATCTCTTTACGAAGGAAAATCGCGACCGCTTCCGCCTCGATCTGCTCTGGCGTGACGCCCAGGAAGTGCCGCTTGCGACGCTGCTTTGAGGTGCTTCGGCGCACCTCGGACTCGTTTCCGGTTTACAATTCCTTCGCAGATTTGCCCTTGAGCGCCCCCTCTCCAGTAGATTGAGTCGGCATGCCCATTCGGGCAGTTAATCATAACCATCAGATACATCATCCCATGAATAATCGTTCCTCCAAGGGCTTCACCCTCGTCGAAATCATGATCGTCGTCGTCATCATCGGCCTCCTGGCCGCCATGGCGA
>CAYYVB010000272.1:0-4888 GCA_964475035.1 uncultured Opitutaceae bacterium
GTGGAACGCTTCAAGGGCGGCGACGCCTCCGCGTTCGACCAGCTCGTCGCCCGTTATTGGGATCGCATTTACGCGATGGTGAACCAGCTCCTCCGCAACCAACAGGACGCCGAGGAGGTGACGCAGGACGCGTTCATCCGCGCGCACCGCGGGCTGGTGAAGTTCCGCGGCGATTCCGCATTTTCCACGTGGCTCTACCAGATCGCCACGAACCTCGCGCGCAACCGCTACTGGTATTGGTGGCGGCGCAAGCGCGACCAATCCATCTCGTTCGACGCCCCCGTCGGCCCCGACAACGACTCGACGATCGCCGAACTCATCCCCGCCGAACAGGAAACCCCCGAAGACGCGACGGTCACGCAGGAGTTCGTCAACCGCGTGGCCGAGTGCATGGAGGAGCTCAATGAGAAGCACCGGGAGATTCTGATCCTCCGCAACGTCCAGAATCTCTCCTATGAGGAAATCGCCGAAATTCTCGGCATCAGCGTCGGCACTGTCAAAAGCCGCATCGCGCGCGCCCGTGAGAGCCTGCGCGAAAAACTCGGGGAGGAATTTCAGCAATGAAGGACACACGATTCATCGAGTTGGTGAATCTCTACATCGATCGGCAGCTTTCACCCGCGGAAGCCGCCGAACTCGAGCATGAGATCCAGACCAACCCGCAACGCCGCCACACTTACCGGCAATACTGCCGCATGCACCGCGCCACGAAGCTCGTCTACGAGAGCTTCCGCTCGCACGCCGAGCAGCAGGGCGAATCCGCCGCCGTGGGCCGACCCGCCAGCATCGCGCGGCTCGAAAACCGCCAGCGCCTGCGCGCCCGCTGGACCTACGCCGCCGCCGGTCTCGCGGCCGCGGCTTGCGTCACCTTCGTCGTCGCGCGCAACGATTTCTTCCGCCCGTCCGCCGCCGATCTCCCGGTTCCCGCCGCGACGGTCGCGCGCGCCGAACCGGCCGCACCGACGCCGGTCTTCGCGCCGGCCACGGCGACGATGCAACCCGCGTCCTTCGCTGTGACGCCGCCACGCGAATCCGCCGCCACGGCCCTGGTCGGCCTGCACAACTCGCTCTTCGCCGAGTCAGACTACGCGGCCCTCATCGCCGCCGCGCGCCTGCAGGAACAGCGTCTGCTCGACCTCGGCCAGTCGCCCGCCGACGCGCGTGTTTCGCTCTTCGACGACGGCGTCTTCGAGACGCGCCCGACCCTGCGCACGATCAACACCGGTCCGACCCGCCGCCCGCGCGTGACGACGGAATTCACGGCGTTCCAGTTCCAGCGCTGAGCGGGAAACGCTTTCACATCTCGCCCGCCGCGTTCGCGTGGCGGGCGTTTTCATTGGCCGCTCCGGCGCTCAGCCGAGCGCTTTTTTGATGAGCGCCTCGGTCGAAGCCGAAGGTCCGAGTGCGACCAGCGCCTGGCGGACTGATTTGTCGGCGTCAGCAGCCTTGTAACCGAGCGCGACGAGCGCGAGCACGGCGTCGCGGATCTTGTTCTCGGCCGGGGATGTAGCGGCTCCGGCCGCAGCCGGCGTGACGGCAGGCGCGGTCACGCCGATCACGTCGCGCAATTCGATCACGAGGCGCTCGGCGGTCTTCTTGCCGATGCCCGGGCACTTCGCGAGCAAGGCCACGTCGCCCGCCGCGATCGCGCCGTGCAGCACCGGCAGCGAAAGCTTACTCAACACACTGAGCGCAGTCTTCGGACCGATGCCGGTGACCTTCTCGACGAGAAGACGGAAGAAATCGCGTTCCTCCTCGGTCGTGAAGCCATACATCGTCTGCGCGTCCTCGCGATAGACGACGAGTGTGTGGAGGCGCGCCTGCTGGCCGGTGGGCGGCAGTCGCTCGGCGGTCGTGACCGGGATGTGCACCTCGTAACAAAGTCCGCCCGTCTCGATGACTGCGGCGAGGGGAGTGGCGGCGACGAGCGTGCCGGTGATGCGGGTGATCATGATTCTCAGTCCTTCAGGCCCAGCACGTCCTGCATGTCGTAAAGACCGGGAGGCTGGTGCACGACCCAGCGCGCCGCGTGCAGGGCGCCCCGGGCGAAGATGATCCGGTCGGTGGCTTGGTGCTTGAGCTCGAGGCGCTCGCCCGGTCCGGCGAAGAGCACGGTATGTTCGCCGACGATGTCGCCGCCGCGCACGGCGTGGACGCCGATCTCGCGCGGGCTGCGTTCGCCGGTCAGGCCGACGCGGCCGTGCTTGAGCGCGCCGGCGTCGAGCTGGCGCGCGGCGAAGATGATCTCGAGCAGGCGCGCGGCCGTGCCGCTCGGGGCGTCCTTCTTGTGGCGGTGATGCAACTCGATCAGCTCGGCGTCGTATTCCGCGCCGAGCGTGCGCGCGGCGCGCTCTGTGAGGGCGAAGAGCAGGTTCACGCCGACGGAAAAATTTCCGGCCCACACGGTCGGCACCTGCGCGGCGAGGCGCTGGAGAGATTCCTTGGTCGCCGCGTCGTGTCCGGTCGTGCCGATGACGAGCGGCTTGCGTTTCGCGACCGCGAGTTCGAGCAGGCGCGCGGTGGCGTGCGCGGAGCTGAAATCCACCACGACGTCGCCGGCGTCGAGCGCGGCGGCGAGGTCGTCGCCCGAATTCACGGCCGCGGCGATGGCGAGGCCGGTTTCCTGCGCGGCGCTCTGCACGGCGCAGCCCATGCGACCGCGTGCGCCGAGGAGGATGATGCGGGGCGCAGTGCTCACTTCTTGGCGGCAAACGTGTCGAGGACGCCGAAGAGCGTGCGACGGTTGGCGTCGGTCAGGCGGCTGAGTGGCGCGCGGACTTCCTCGCTGCCGATGAGCCCGGCGCGCGTCATCGCGGCCTTGATCGGCACGGGGTTGGATTCGATGAAGATCGTCTTGAACACCGGGTAGAGCTTGCGGTGCAGCGCGCGCGCCTTCGCGTAGTCGCCGGCCAGGGCGTGGTTCACCAGCTTCACGACTTCGCGCGGGTAGAGGTTCGAGGCGACGCTGATGACGCCTTTGGCGCCAACGGACATGAACGGCACCGTCAGCGGGTCGTCGCCGCTGAGCACGGTGACGGAGTTGCCGCAGGCTTGGATGATCTGGTCGACGCGGTCGACGCTGCCGCCGGCTTCCTTGACGTGGTTGACGTGCGGATACTTGGCGCGGAGGCGCTCGATGACGCCGATGCTGATCTCGACGCCGCAACGGCCGGGGATGGAGTAGAGGATGACGGGGCGGTCGGTGGCCTCGGCGACGGCGCAGAAGTGCTCGAAGAGGCCTTCCTGCGTCGGGCGGTTGTAGTAGGGCGCGACGACGAGCACGCCGTCGACCCCGGCCGCGTGCGCGAAGGCGGTCATCTCGACGGCTTTGTTCGTGTTGTTCGAGCCGGTGCCGGCGATGACCGGCGTGCGGCCGCGCGCCTGCTCGACGACGCAGCGGATGACGTCGCAGGCTTCGTCGTGATCGAGCGTCGGGGATTCCCCGGTGGTGCCGACGGGCACGAGTCCGTCGATGCCGGATTTGATCTGAAAATCGACGAGGCGGCGCAGGTCGTCGAAGGCTACGGAACCCGAGTGAAAGGGCGTGACGAGGGCGGTGATGGTCCCGGTGAACGGGCGGCTCGACTTCATGGAAAGTTGTCGCAAACGTTTAGTCTGTCCTCAGGCAAAGCACAGCTTTTTAGCCGGTCACGCCCAAAATCCCCATGAGCACCACTGTTCACACCGAGATAATGAACGATCTGTTGAAGCTGGCCGTCGAGAACGGCGCGAGCGACATCGTGATCAAGTCCAACAAGCCCGGCTACCTGCGCATGGGCGGTCGGCTGCGGCCGGTCGAGATGGACCCGATCACTCACGAGCAGGCCGACGCGTGGGTGACCGAGCACGTGCCCGCGGTGTTCCGGCCGAACTGGGAACGCGACGGCCAGGTCGACTTCGCATACGCCGCCGCCGATGTCGGGCGCTTCCGCGTGAACGGCTTCCACCAACGCGGCACGGTCTCGATCGTCATGCGTCATATCAAGAGCCGCCCACCGACCTTCGAGGAGCTCAAGATCGAGGGCGAAACGCTCATCAAGCTCGCGCAGGCCAAGGACGGCATCCTCCTCGTCTGCGGCGCCACCGGCTCGGGCAAGAGCTCGACCATGGCCGCGATGCTCAACTGGATTAACCAGAATCTCGACAAGCACATTGTCTCGATCGAGGACCCGATCGAATACACATTCTCCGACGACAAGTCCGTCTTCCAGCAGCGCGAGATCGGCATCGACGTGCCGAACTTCGAAATGGCGATCAAGTCCGTCCTGCGCCAGAACCCCGACATCATCCTCATCGGCGAAATGCGCGACAAGGAGACCTTCGAGACGGCGATCTCCGCCGCCGAGACGGGCCACTTGGTCTTCTCGACGATGCACGCCGCCACGGTCGCGCAGTCGCTCACGCGCCTCTTCGAATTCTTTCCGCCCGAGCAGATCGCCCAGGCGCGCCGCCAGATCGCCGGCTCGCTCCGCGGCTTCATCTGCCAGAAGCTCATCCCCGCGATGGAAGGCGGCGGCCGCTTCGCCGCGCATGAGATCATGGTCGCCGACGCCACGATGCGAAACCTCATCCTCGAGGGGCAGAACGACAAGATCCAGCAGCTCCTCGACGCCGGCTCCGACGGCATGTCGAAATCTTTCAACAAGGACCTCTACCGCCTCATCAAGGACGGCAAGATCAGCAAGGCCGACGGCCTCCGCTTCTCGCCGAATCCGCAGGCCCTCGAGATGAACCTCAAGGGTATCTTCTTCAAAACCTGATGTTCCGCCTCGCCGCAGCGCTCACCGCTTTTTTCGGGGCCGCGCTCGTCCTTGGTGCGAAGACTGCGGCTCCGGCTGACGCGCCGCTGTCGCAAACGAAGCAGCAGCTGCAGGGCATGCAGAAGGTC
>CAYYVB010000273.1:0-4887 GCA_964475035.1 uncultured Opitutaceae bacterium
GGTGTGAGTGCCGGTGGGTTCGGACCGAGAAGGGCGAACGCGCTTCTCGCCGCCGGGCCGACCGCGAATGACCTTGCTGCGCGCACGGAGTGCGCGCCCTACCTCACGCCTCACCGCGCCTCCCGGTGATGCTCAAATTTGCGTATTACGCAAAATACGTCCGAACGGGGCATGACACTTCTTGAGGGTCATGTTTGGTTCGGTGCGGTGGGCGCGGGACGAAGGCGGTGCCAGCCGTCTTCCGACGGCGGCTCCGTCGGGGGCGGGCGGGGCGGGCCTATTCGGCGGCGGTTTCCTCGTTCGAGAAGACGGCTTGGACGTCGTCGTTCTCGTCGAGGGCTTCGTGGAGCTTCGCGAGGTTCTTCGTCACTTCGGGGTCGGTGACCGGGACGGTGGCGGTGGGAATGTAGGCGATCTCGGCGGACTCGGTCTTGATGCCGGCGTGCTCGAGCGCGTGCGCGACCCTGTCGAAGACGCGGAGGTCGCAGCGGATCTCGCAGCCTTGCTCGGAGGCGATGACGTCGTCGGCACCGGCTTCGAGGGCGACCTCCATCAGCCGGTCCTCGGAGGCGGCTTCACGCGAGACGAGGAACTGGCCGGCGTGGAGAAATTGGAACGCGACGGCGCCGCTTTGCGCGAGGTTGCCGCCCCAGCGGGCGAAGATGGAGCGCACGTCCTGCGCGGCGCGGGTCTTGTTATCCGTCGTGACCTTCACGACGAAGGCGACGCCGCCGGGGCCGTAGCCCTCGTAGGTGATCTCCTCGAAGACGACGCCCGGCAACTCGCCCGTGCCCTTCTTGATGGCGCGGTCGACGTTCTCGGCGGGCATGTTGGCCTCGCGGGCCTTGAGCAGCAGGGTGCGCAGGCGGGCGTTGGCGTCGGGCGAGCCGCCGCCGGCCTTGGCGGCGAGGGTGATGTCGCGCGCGAGGCGGGAGAAGACCTTGCCCTTGCGCGCGTCGGTGACCGCCTTGAGGCGTTTCACCTTGGACCATTTGTTGTGGCCGGCCATGGGGAGAGGAAGACGGAAGAAGGCGGTTGGAAAAACGAAGGCAGAAAAAAGCCCGCCGGACGGGCGGGCTGGAAGTTTATTTTTTCTTCTTCGGCGTCACGTTCTTCATGCCGCCGGTCGCGGGCTTGGCGGCGGCCTTCGCGAGCTCGGGCTCGGGCAGGCGGTTGATGACCATCTGCTGGCCGATGGTGAAGAGACCGTTGACCGTCGAGTAGAGCGCGAGGGCGCAGGAGAAGTTGTAGCAGAAGAGCGTGAAGATCCACGGCATGACCTTGAACATCGTCTGCTGGACGGGATCGGTGGTCGGCGTGGGCGTGAGGCGCATCTGGATGATCATCGTCGCGCCCATGAGGAGCGGCATGATGTTGATCGGCAGGCCCCAGACGCGCGCGATGGTGTCGGGGGCGGAGAGGTCGGGCGCCCAGAGGAAGGCGGCGTAGCGCAGCTCGGAGGCGCTCTGGAGCATGGAGAAGAAACCGATGAAGAACGGGATGGTGATGAGGATCGGGATGCAGCCGCCGAGCGGGTTCACCTTGTAGTCCTTGTAGAGCTTCATCATCGCCTCCTGCGCCTTGCGCGGGTCGTCCTTATGCTTCTCGCGGATCTCGGTCATCATCGGCATGAGCTTGGCCATGCGCTTGGAGGAGCGGGACGCGGCGATGGTGAAGGGGACGAAGACGATCTTGAGGAAGAGCGTGGTGATGACGATGGACCAGCCCCAGCCCCAGCCGAGGTTCTCGCCGCCGATCCAGCCGTGGACCTTGTTCATGATCGTGACGAGGAGCTTGGCGAACCAGCCGAAGAACCCGAACTGCATCGCGACGTCCTCGTCCTTCTTGAAGTGATCGGTGTCGGAGAGGCGCGTGTATTCCTTCGGGCCGGCGTAGTAGGTGGCGGCCCAGGTGGAGGTGGCGCCGGCGGCGAGCGGCTTGAGGTCGAACTGCGCGACGCCGGTGACGCCATAGGCGCGGCGATCCTCGACGGGCGCGTTGGCGTAGACCTTCACGCGCTCGACGCGGATGCCGTTGGCGGGCTCGTCGGGCGTGAGGATGGAGGTGAAGAACTGGTTCTTCACCGAGGCCCACTGCACGGTGGCGGGCTGCTCGATGAAGGGGAGGTCGACCTTCGAACCGATGCCGAAGGAGCTGAGGAAGCCGCCGCCCTCGAGCTTGCTGCGCTCGTAGTGCTCGAAGTCCTCGCCGTCGTAGTAGCCGACGTTGAGGTAGAGGCCGTAGTCCTCGGCGTTGATCGGGGCGGCGGTGCCGAGGTTGACGGCGCCGCGCGGGAGCGGGAGCGGGGCGTCGGTCAGGTTGCGGAACGTGGTCTCGTGGCGGATCTGATACGGATCGCCGCCGCTGGCGCCGAGGAGCGAGTAACGGCGCGTGACCTCGAGCTGCGAGCCGAGGCGGGCGCGGTAGACGATCTCGGTCGGCGTCTGCGAGACGAGTTCGAACGCGGTGGCGGCGTCGGCGCCGGGGAAGTCCACGAGGCTGAGCGCGGGCGCGGCGTGGAGGGCGTTGAGCACGTAGCGCTCGGCGGAGCCGCGTTCGCGGGCGTGCTTCTGCAGCTCGATGCTGTCGATGGCGCCGCCGGCGTTGGTGAACTTCACCGCGATGTAGTCGTTGCGGAGCGTGGTGAACTCAGCGGCGACGATCGGGCGCGACGGCGCCGTGAGCGTGGCGTCGGCCTGGGTGCGGGCCGGGCCCTCGGGCGCGGCCTGATTGCCGGCGAGGGGGTTGGTGACGGGCGACGTCTCGATCGCGGGCGCGGGCGGCGGCGGGGCGAGGCGGGCGCTGAGGTAGAAGCTGACCATGGCGGCCACCAGAAGGATGACGCCGATGACGGTGTTCTTTTTGTCCATTAGGAAAGGGAAGGTTGAGGGGCGAGCGGCCGGCGGTCCGCAGGGGCGGAAGCCGGGGCGTTCACCTGGGTGCAGGAATATTGGCGGGGCGGAACCGGATCGAGACCGCCGGGGTGCCACGGGCCGCACTTGGCCAGGCGGCGCACGGCGAGACCGAGGCCGCGCAGGAGGCCGTGCTCGCGGAGTGCGTCCTGCGCGTAATGCGAGCAGGTCGGCGCGAAGCGGCAGCCGCAGGACGGCGCGGCGACGGCCAGTGCGGGCGAGAGCGTGCGCTGGTAGAGCCAGATGAGGGCGCGCAACACCGCCACCGCGCCTGCGGCGAGGCGTTCGAGGGGGCGGATGGCGCGAGGCTCAGGCATGAGGCGGGGCGGGAGGAGCGGGCGGGGACGGTGGCGTCAGCTTGCGACACACTTGCGCGAACCTTTGCTCCACTTCGGTCAGCGGCAGGCGCAGGAGGGAGGAGCGGGCGGTGAGCACGAGGTCGAGGCCGGCCGGGACGAGCTGCTGGTGGCGGCGGAAAATCTCGCGCAGGCGGCGCTTGGCGCGGTTGCGCTGGACGGCATTGCCGATGGCGGCGCGGGAGGCCACGACGCCGACGCGGGCGGGCGTGGCGGCGTCCGGTTCCGGACGCAGGCGCCAGACGAGGAGAAACGCGCCGCAGTCGGCGCGGCGACCGAGTTCGCGCGCGGCGCCGAAGTCGCGGTTGCGCTTCACGCGTTGCGAGGCGCGAAGGCGCTGCGACGGTGACGGTCTCTCAGCGCCGGGCACGGCGGACGGGATCAGACGACCGTCAGGCGCTTGCGGCCCTTGCGACGGCGGGCGGCGAGGACCTTGCGGCCACCGCGGGTGGACTTGCGGGCACGGAAACCGATCTTGCGAGCGCGCTTCTTGCGGTGCGGACGGAATGTGGGTTGCATGGTTTTGTTAAAAAAAGAGGGCCAACGTCAGAGTAGGGCCGGGGGGGTGTCAAGCGCGGGGATTCGGCGGGGGGCAGGGGCTGCGGACTCTTTCTCTCGATCGTGCCCGCACGCGTTGGCCCGATAGGTCTTATAGGTCCTATAGGTCCGATGCCCCGCGGCCGCACCACGGACCCGCCTGAGATCCCGACCAAGATCGCGCTTACAAGCACGATGGGCTCGCCCTCCGCCGCGGATTGTGAACACCTTGCGCGCAAATTCACTTTGCCTCCGCCCGGGCCGGGCGCACGTTCGGGGGCGTGTCCGACGCATGCAGCAAAAAGACCCCTTCACCGGAGGACCGACGCACCTCCAAGGCCCCCGCCTCCCCGGCGCGGAAGGATGGTCCGCTATTTTGGACGGTCACGGGCAACGACTTCGGGCGCTCGATCAAGTGGGCCAAAAAGCAGCCCAATGCGCTATCGGAACAGATAAAGACCGCGCGCTCGTCCTCGCCCAAGGCGACGAAGTAGGCCTGCTCGAGCTGGCCGAGCCGCGCTGGGCCGAACTCGGCGACGCCATTCGCGCCTTCCGCCGCACCCTCCCGCTCGTGCGCCTGGAGGATTTCGGCTTCGATTCGGAGTCGGACGACCCCTTCGAGGCCAACACCGCCCGTCTGCACCGCATCGGCGGCGGCGTGGAGGCGCTGGCCTTCGCCGATGCCGACCGCTCGGTCTACAAGTTCTTCCTCTTCCGCGAGGGCGGCGACCTCGGCGCGACCTTCCACTTCGAACGCGCCGACGACGGCCTGCTCCGCGCCACCGCCGTGCCCGGCAGCTACCGTCGGCTCTTCGAAAAGCTCCGCCTCACCCACATCGTCGGCATGCCGACCGAGATCGCCGGCATCACCCCCGAAGGCGTGCTCGTCGCCAAGCAGACCTACGGGCAGCCGCTGCCGGCGCAGCAGGATGTCTCCGGTCTCGATCCCGCGCGCTTCATCCCCATCCCCTCGCGTTTCCTCCGCGCCGACCGCGACCACCCACGCCTTGCCTTCCTCGACGGCGAGCCCTGGCTCGTGGCCGACACGCACGACCGCAACGTCGTGCGCGACGAGCGCGGCG
>CAYYVB010000274.1:0-2194 GCA_964475035.1 uncultured Opitutaceae bacterium
ACGAGGCGGACAACCAGCTCATCGACGAGGCCGTCACGCCGCTCATCATCAGCCGGCCCCAGCCCAACGACGCGCTCGTCGCGCTCTGCCGCGAGGCGGACCGGCTCGCCAGCGAGCTGCTCCCCGGCGAACACTACGACCTCGATCTGCGCCACAAGGAGGCGAAGCTTCTCCCGGCCGGCTCCGCCGTCATCGAGGAATGGTGCCGCGCGCAGCGCGGCGGCATCTTTCATCAGGTGGCGTGGATGAGCGGCCTCGTCGTGCAGTCGCTGCAGGCCCGGCACTTTTTCCTCCGGGACAAGCAATACGTCATCGTCGACGGCAAGGTCCTCATCGTGGACGAATCCACCGGCCGCATGATGCCGGGCCGCTCCTGGCGGCTCGGGCTGCACCAAGCGGTGGAGGCCAAGGAGGGACTCGAGATCACGCAACCGAACGAGTCGCTCGCGCGGCTGAGTTTCCAGCGGTTTTTCCGGCTTTTCCGCCGGTTGAGCGGCATCACGGGCACGGCCGCGGAGGCGGCGCCGGAATTCTGGCGGGTTTACGAGCTGCCATGCGTGAAGATCCCGCCCAACCGGCCGAACATCCGCCAGCGTTGGCCGATGCGCGTCTTTGCCACGAGCGACGCCAAATGGGCCGCCGTGGTGGAGGAAATCGTCGCCGTGCACGCCCTCGGCCGGCCCATCCTGATCGGCACCCGCAGCGTCGCCGCCAGTGAGCACCTCGGCCGTCTGCTGACGGCGCGCGGGCTGGCTTTCACGCTGCTGAACGCTATCCGCCACGACCAAGAGGCCTCGATCATCCTGCAGGCTGGCGAATCCCGCGCCATTACGGTCGCGACCAATATGGCCGGCCGCGGCACCGATATCCGCCTCGGCACGGGCGTGGCGGCGACGGGCGGCCTCCATGTAATCGTGACCGAACTCCACGAATCCGGCCGCATCGACCGTCAGCTGGAAGGCCGCGCGGGCCGTCAGGGCGACCCCGGTTCTTCACGGATTTTCGCCTCCTTGGAGGACGATTTGGTGGAGCGTTTCATGGCGGTTTCGCTCCGGCGCATCGCCCGCGGATTGCTCCTCGGCGGCTCCGCGCAGGGGCAAAAACTGGTCGTGACTTTGCTCCGTCGGGCACAACGCCAGGCGGAAAATTCGGCCTTCCGGCAGCGCTGGTTGGTGATGGATCAGGACCGCCAATTGTCCGCGGCGCTGATTCCCGGTCAGGCCCTCGACCAGCTCTAGTCGTAGGGCCATTTGCCGTGATATTGCACTTGAAATGCTTCTTCGTCACTGGTCTCGTCCACCCACTGGTTACCCGTTACCCCTAAGTGTCTGACCTGAAACACACACGCTCGTCAGCGCCGAAGCACTCTTACGCCATCGAGGCCTTGGAGGCTCGTCTGCTGCTATCCGCTACGCCGATGTCGGCGGTGGTGGTGCCCGAGCTGACCTCGCAAAACCAGACCGTGCTGCTCGTGGATGTGGGCCAGATCTCGTCTTCCGCGAACGTCCAGGTGGAGAGCAACGGCGGCGATCTTTTCGACGACCTTTCGCTCGATTTGCTGGCCGACAACACCGCCGGCGCTGCGGCTCCGACCACCGATGCGGTGGTGGCCAATGCGGGCGGTGGCGACGCCACGATCAACTCCGCGACGATCGTCGTCGTGGCCCCGGCTGTGACGCCGGCGACGTTCGCCGCGACGATGAATTTTGCGACCAGCGGCGGTGGCGGCAGCGCCTCAGGCACGACGGTCAATCCCTTGCCCGAACAACTCGTGACGAGCTTGGTTTCCGGCCAAGGTCCTCCGGCGAGCGAAGGCTCCAGCAGCACCACTTCCGTGCGCATGTCGCTGAGTGCAGCCACGGTTGCGGGTTCGAATGACTCCACGAGCACAGTGTCCGCTTCCACTGTCGCCACTCTCACTCAGACCTCCGGAAGCACACTGTCCGTCACCATCGGTGGGACGGAATCGGGTGACTACACCCAGATCGAAGTGACCGGCAACGCCACTCTGGCGGGCACCCTCGAGGTCACTTTCGCCAACAATTTCAAGCCCGAGGTCGGCGATGTTTTCGACATCATCACCTTCGGCAGCGTCACAGGAAAGTTCGACGATGCGGTTGGCATCTTCGGCTTCGGCGACGGCGAGGTCTACCTCGAGATCGTGCAGAAGGCGGACCGCATCCAACTCGTCGCC
>CAYYVB010000274.1:2204-4845 GCA_964475035.1 uncultured Opitutaceae bacterium
CGTTTTCCTTCGGCACCGAAAACTTCGTCTTCGACCTCGCCGGTGACACCGCGAAGAACCTGCTCGGCGAGTTCCTGAGCTTCTCGTATTTCGCGCTGACCTCGGCCACGGTCAGCGGCCAGCTCGACCTCGGCGGCTTCGTCCAACTCGCCGGTTCGTTCACCCTCACGCGGGTCACCGACCTGTCCGCGACGATCAACGGGGCGACCAAATTGGTGTCCGGTTTTGCTTTGGCGCTGTCCGCCGGCCGAATTTTCGTCGGGGCCAATGGGCCCTATTGGTTGGACGCCAATGATGACGGGGTTGTGGACGGCAATTCCAGCACCGCGACCGGCTTCGCGGCCTCGGGTGTCGATGTCGGCCTCTTGTGGGCCAAGCCCAACGACGACAACGACGGCGACCGCTACTTCGCCCTCAAGGCCACGGCCGCCACGGCTGACCTCGTCGGCTTCGGGTCCGCCTTCACCTTCTCGCTCCGCAACCTCACGGTCGAACTCAACCGTGCTACCGACACCGACGGCGACGCCGCCCCGGTCATTGATTTCTCGGCCCTCCCCGGCGGCGGCCGCACGATCCCGGTCGGTTCCGGCTCCACGGTCCTCAACTACAGCGCCGCCACCAAGCGCGCCTCGGTCCAGGAGGCCTCGATCACGATCGGCAGCTTCCTCTCCTTCGTCGGCGGCATGGCCATCACCCCGCAGGGCTTCGTCGAGCGCACGCTGACCGACGGCTCGACCAAGAACGTCTCCCAGCTCGCCATCGGCATGTCGAACGCCCGGGCCTTCGTCGGCCTCGGCCAATACTGGAACCCGGCCAACCCCACCGAGACCAACGACGAAGCCATCGGCGTCTACGCCAGCTCGGTCGACCTCGGCCTCGTCCTCTTTACCCCCAGCGACTTGACCGACACCGCCCGCTACTACGCCCTTGCGCTCAGCGGCGAGTCCGCCGGCCTCGTCGGCTTGAGCGACCTGACGTTGACGATCGACGGCTTCACCGCCGCGGCCAACGGCGTCACCGGCCTCGCCGGCACCAGCAATCCGGTCATCGACTTCTCCAAGCTCGACGGCGGCGGCCTCACGGTTGCCACGGGCGGCGACTCCGTGTTCCTCGATTACGACCGCGCCGTGCTGCGCGGCGCGGCGACCGATGCGACGCTCACCGTGGCCAACTTTGTCTATGTCCGCGGCGGCTTGGCCTTCGACTTCGATCCGGGCATCGTCGAACAGGTCGACGAGGACACGACCCGCAACCTCGACGCCCTTGTGGTCGGCGCTTCCAACGTCCACGTGTTCGTCGGCACCGGCGGTCCTTACTGGACGGACTCCAACGACGACGGTGCGATCACGTCTGCCGACACCCCGGTCTCGACCGGCGCCATCGGTCTCGCCCTTTCCGGCGTCAACCTCGCCCTCGTCATGCTCCGTCAAACCGGAGTCGCCGAGGCCGATGCTGTGCGCTATGTCGCTCTCAAGACCGAAGCGGCTTCCGCCAGCTTTATCGGTTTCCCGGACATGCTGTCGATTTCGGCTGAGGACATCAGCATCGAGATCAACCAAGCCGACGATCCAGCCGGAGAGATCACCGCGGGCGACTTCAGCGGCATGGAAGGTGGCGGGCTCACCGTCGAGACAGGCGGCGAGAGCATTCTTATCGACTTCGACCGCGCCGTCCTCCGCGCCAGTGTCGCCGACGCCACGCTCCAGATTTCCGAATTCGTCTTCATCCGCGGCGGCTTCGCTTTCGAGAAGGGCGCGCCGGTCGTCGAGGAGCTCGAGGGCGGCGGCACGCGTGATCTCGATGTGCTGACCATCGGTGCCAGCAACATCCACATCTTCGCCGGCAAGGGCGGCCCCTACTGGACCGATTCCAATAACGACGGCGTGATCAACGGCGACGACACCCCGGATGCCGGCGCCGCGGGCGTGGCGTTCAGCGGCGTTTCCTTCGGCCTCGCGCTCCTGCGCCAGACGAGTGTCGCCGACCCGATCCAATATCTGGCGCTCAAGGTTTCCGCCTCCACGGCGTCGTGGGTGGGCTTCGGCAGCTCGTTCTCACTCACGCTCTCCAATATCGTCGTCGAGATCAACCAAGCTGTCGATCCGGCCGGCATCGTGACCGCCGGTGACTTCAGCGGCATGAACGACGGCGACGGCCTCACCATCGAGACCGGCGGCACGCCCGTGAACATCGACTTCAGCACCGAAGTCCTCCGTGTCAGCGTCGGCACGGCCACGCTGCAGGTTTCGAGCTTCCTCTCCATCTCCGGCGGCTTCGCGCTCGAGCGCCGCACCGAGACGATGACCCTCGCCGACGGCACGGAAGTCGAGACCGACGTCCTCACCCTCGGCGGCAACAACGTCACCGGCTTCGTCGGCCTCAACGGCCCGGCCTCCTCGCCCAATGCGCGCGGCTTCGAGCTGACCGGCCTGAATTTCGCGCTCGGTCTCTTCACTCCGACCGCGGCGGAGACGGAGATGGAGGGCGTCAGCTGGCAATCACTTTACGCCACCGCCAACGGCTTCACGCTCACCGGCATGCCCGGCCTCGCGGTCTCGGGCGCGGCGCTTTCCATTTCAATCAACCGCGCTCTCGGCTTCGGCAACGACGAGGATCCTGACCAGAAGGTCATCGATTATTC
>CAYYVB010000275.1:0-2414 GCA_964475035.1 uncultured Opitutaceae bacterium
CGGCGGTGATGTCGCGGTTCGCGTTGAACGGATCCAGCGTCGTGGCGGTGTCCCAACCGAACGTGTCGCCTTGTGAGTTGCGGTCGGCGGTCTGGGAGAGCTTTTCCACGCGGTGTTCGACGCCGAAGGCGACGCCGAGTTCACCAGCGGGCAGATCGAGAGCCTTGCCGGCAACGCGGGCATCATAGGAGATGAGCTCCGAGACGGAGGAACCGAGCGCTTCGCCGAACATGCCGGAAGCGGCGACGGCGCCGGGGGCCTGCACGCGGGCGAAGTAGTTGAGAATGCCACCGGAGACGGCGGCGACACGGGCGGCCGTGTCGATCAGGCCCGGGTTGCGGTAGTCCTGCTCGACGCGGTTGCGGAGGGCCGCAGCTTCCCAGCGCCAGTCATCACCGATCTCGCCCTTGGCGCCGATGACGGCGCGGACGTTGGTGGTGGTGTAGAAGTATTGACGGGGGTTCTCGAGGAAGCGGTTGCGCGCGACCAGCGTCTGGTCAGACGGGTTGCGCGGGTCGCTGGCCGCCATGACCGCCGAAGTCGGCTGGGCGTTCAACTGGGAGAACGTCTTGGTGAGCGAATACATGAAATCGCCGAAGACCGAGACGGAGTCCGTCCAGCGGTGATCGAAGTTCATGGTCGCGGCCTGACGCTCGTTGGCGAGGAGGATGGTCGGGTAGTTCGCCAAGTTGAACGAGTATTGCTGCTCGGCTCCGAGACCGGAGATGAGGTTCGAGGCATTGACCGGGATGTAGGTGCCGTTGGCCACGAGTTGGGCCATCGTGAGGTCTTGGTTCAGCGGCGGGGCGTTGAGGGAAGGATTCAGCACCCAGAAGTTGGAACCGGAGCTCACGACGCCGGCGAACGTGCCGGTGCCGTAGATGGGATTGGTGTAGCCGCGCTCACGCTGGTAGAGCGGGTCGGCCTTCGTCCACTCGGCGGAGACGGTGATGCCGGAGGTGTCGTTCGACGCGCCGGTGACCATCCAGCCCTTGCGGACCGCGTAGTTGCCGGGGTTGTCGGAGAAACCGTAGTTCATGCCCACTTCCATGCCCTTGAAGTCGGAGCGGAGGATGATGTTGACCACGCCCGCGACCGCGTCCGTGCCGTAAATGGCCGAAGCGCCGTCCTGGAGGATCTCGATCTTCTCGATGGCCGAGACCGGAATGAGGTTCACGTCAACGAACTGGAAGCCACCCGAAGCCACGATGGGGGCGTAGGCGGAACGACGGCCGTTGATGAGGACGAGGGTCTGGGTGTTGCGGAACGCCAGCTGCGAACCACCGCCGGTGCTGCCGGAGGCGATGTTGGCGTTGGCGTTGCCGAGGTTGCCGTTGCCCATGAACTGCGGCGCAGCTTTGCGCAGCACTTCGAGGACGTTGGTGGTGACACCGGTATCGGCGATCGACTGGGCGTCGAGGGTCGTGACCGGGATCGCGGTGGCCGTGCCGGCCATGGGAATGTAGGAGCCGGTGACCTCGAAACGCTCGAGCTTCACGACGTCCTCACCCGAATCGGCTGCCGAACCAGCAGCATTCTGTGCGTAACTCTGCGAAACCAAAGCAGCCGCCATACCCAAAACGAGGGCACGCGCCGCCAAGGCCTTCCTTGCGGGGGTGTTCATAGTTCAGTTGTGTTGTGTTGTGTTAGACAAATGTCCGGTAACCGGCTCATTTGCCCGGCCAAGTTGCGTAAATTACGCGACGAAATCAACGCGATAGTTTAATTTTCTCCATTAGCAGAGAACCTAACTCAGCGAATTTCGGCGAGTTGGGAGACTTTGTCCGAAGGGAAAATCAACCGCAGATTGACTCCCTTTTGCCCACTCCCAAGGGTCAGCCCAGACATGGGCGCGCTCCCCACGCTTTTACAAAATCTGGTCGACTACGCCGGATTATTCCCCCCAGCCAAGCTGCCTATGGCCGAGGCCGTTCGCAATCATGCGACCTACCTGCGGAGCCCGCAAAAAGCCGTGCTCGGCCGCTTCATCGTGCCGCTGGCGCGCCTCGGGGAGTTTGAAACCGCCCATGCCGGGCTGGGTGCCGAGGCCGGTCCAATCTGGCAACTCAGCGTCATCGCCGGCCCGCAACCCGCCGCGGACTGGTCCGCGATCCGCGATTTTCACGCGCGCCAACCCGCCGTGCGCATCGTCTCGGTCGAGACCAAGGCCACCACACCCGCCGAAGTCGCCGCCAGTGTCGCCGGCCTGCCTGCCGGCCTCGAGGCATGGATCGAAGTCAGCCCGACCGCGCCCGGCCTGCCATGCGGATGGCGCGCGCGGACAGCCGATACGCCGTTGCGGTCGGTGGCAGCGGCTCCTACCCTTGCCCGCGCACGGTCCAGGAGTTTCCCGGGCCGCAGCATTCCTTCGCTCGTACTCCCGAGGAGTCCAGCACACGTGAAGTTGTCGTCGA
>CAYYVB010000275.1:2424-4823 GCA_964475035.1 uncultured Opitutaceae bacterium
CCCGACCTGCCGGCGTTGCTCGCCGCGATCAAAACAACCGGCCACGGTGCCAAGCTCCGCACCGGCGGCGTCACGCTCGACGCCTTCCCGGAGCCGGCAAGCGTCGTCCACTTCATGGCACAGTGCCGGGCGCACGGCCTCGTCTTCAAGGCCACGGCCGGCCTCCACCACCCTTTGCGCGGCGATTATCGCCTGACCTACGAAGCCGGCAGCCCGCGCGGGAGGATGTTCGGTTTCCTTAACGTATTTCTCGCCGCCACATTGCTCCACCACGGCGGAGCCGAAACCGACGCCCTCGCGCTCCTCGACGACACCGACGCGGCCAACTTCCGTTCCACCCCCGCCGCGCTCGCATGGCGGGGCCACGAGTTCTCCCTCGCCCAACTCGCCGCCACGCGGCAGCAATTCTGCCGCTCCTTCGGCTCGTGTTCCTTCACCGAGCCCCTCGAGGGCCTCCACGAACTTCACTGGTTATGATGCTTGATGCGACCCACGACCCCGCCCGCCGCAGTTGGGTGGACTCTGCCAACCTGCCCGACGCGGACTTTCCCCTGCAGAACCTGCCCTTCGGCGCCTTCTCCCTGAAGTCCGGCGAAGCGCCTCGCCTCGGCGTCGCCATCGGCGACCAGATCCTCGACCTCGCCGCCGCCGCCCGCGCCGGCCTGCTGCCGGAAACCGTCAGCTCCGCCTGCCAGCAATCGACGCTCAACTCCCTCCTCGCGCTCGGCCTGCCGGCGTGGTCGGTCCTGCGCTCGCGCCTGAGCGAACTGCTCGGCACCGACACCTGCGCCGGTGGCGATCTTCGCTCGCGCACGCAGGCCTGCCTCGTGCCGCAACGCGGCGCCACGCTTCACCTCGCCGTGCAGACGCGCGACTACACGGATTTCTACGCCTCGATCAACCACGCGACCAACGTCGGCTCAATGCTCCGGCCGGACAATCCGCTCCTGCCGAATTACAAGTGGATCCCCATCGGCTATCACGGCCGCGCCTCGTCGCTCGTCGTCAGCGGCACGCCCGTCCGCCGCCCGCACGGCCAGCTCAAGCCCGCCGACGCCACCGTGCCGGCCTTCGGCCCCTGCAAAAACCTCGACTACGAGCTCGAGCTCGGCGCCTTCATCGGCCCCGGCAACACCCTCGGCGATCGCATCCCGCTCGCCGCCGCCGGCACGCAGATCTTCGGCGTCTCGCTCCTCAACGATTGGTCCGCCCGCGACATCCAGACCTGGGAATACCAGCCGCTCGGCCCCTTTCTCTCCAAAAATTTCGTCACGACGCTCTCGCCCTGGATCGTCACCCTCGAGGCGCTCGCGCCGTTTCGCGTCCCCGCCCAATCGCGTCCCGCGGGCGATCCCGCGCCGCTCCCCTACCTCATCGACCACCATGACGCCGCGCACGGCGGCCTCGACCTGACGCTCGAAGTCTTGCTCCTCACCGCGAAGATGCGCCTCAGCGGTGAAGCGCCGTTCCGCATCTCGCGCGGCAATTTCAACACGATGTATTGGACGCTCGGCCAACTGCTCGCGCACCACGCCAGCAACGGCTGCAACCTCTCGCCCGGCGACCTGCTCGGCAGCGGCACTGTCTCCGGACCGACGCGCGACTCCCGCGGCTGCCTCCTCGAATACACCTGGCGCGGCACCGACCCGCTCCGTCTGCCCAACGGCGAGGAGCGCAAATTCCTCGCCGACGGCGACGAGGTCATCCTGCGCGGCTTCGCCGAGCGCCCCGGCGCGCGCCGCATCGGCCTCGGCGAATGCCGCGGCCTGATTCTGCCCGCCGCCTGACGTGTTGGTCGGACGGCCTGCTTGTGCGACAGGTCCGATCTACGACCCGCGACTCCACGCCTTCGGTGAATGCTCGGTCATCACCGAGATGGGCATTCCCCACGGAATAGCTTTTTTGGCCGGCTGAAGCCGGCCCCACTCTTCACAACCGCGCCTGGTATTTCTGCGCGAACTCGAACGCCATGTCCGCGTCGCGCGCCGTGACCGTGAAGTGCCCCATCTTCCGTCCCGGGCGCGGATCGGCTTTGCCGTAGAGGTGCAAACGCACGTTCGGCTGCGCGAGGAGCGTGTCCCACTTCGGTTCACCGTTCTTCCACGCGTCGCCGAGGATGTTCACCATCACGACCGGCGAAAGCAGCGTCACCGCGCCGAGCGGCAGGCCGCAGATCGCGCGCACCTGCTGCTCGAACTGCGAGGTCATGCACGCGTCGATCGTCCAATGCCCGCTGTTGTGCGTGCGCGGGGCGAGCTCGTTGACGAGCACGTCGCCGTCGCGCGTGACGAAGAACTCCACGCCCATCACGCCGACGAGGTCGATCCGCTCCGCGATGAGCCGCGCGAGCTTTTCGGCCTTGGCCGCCACCTCGGCCGCCACGCGCGCAGGCACGATCG
>CAYYVB010000276.1:0-4819 GCA_964475035.1 uncultured Opitutaceae bacterium
GCACCCACCACGACGCCGCCTACGTGCCGATCAGCGCCAAGATCGAGGCCGAGCTCATCGACCTGCCGCCGGAAGAGGCGAAGGCCTTCCTCGCCGACCTCGGCGTCAGCGATTCCGGCGTGTCGTCGCTCATCCGCGGCGCCTACGCCCTGCTCGGTCTGCAGACCTATTTCACCGCCGGTGAAAAGGAAGTCCGCGCCTGGACCATCGTGAAGGGCTGGAAAGCCCCGCAGGCCGCCGGCGTCATCCACACCGATTTCGAGAAGGGCTTCATCAAGGCCGAGGTCGTCAGCTACGAGGACCTCGCCCGCCTCGGCTCGACCGCCGCCGCCCGCGACGCCGGCAAATACCGCCTCGAAGGCAAGGAATACGTCTTCCAAGACGGCGACGTCGCTCTCTTCCGGTTTAACAACTGAGTAAGGCTGAATCCGACGCTGGTCGGAAATCGGCCCTGTTTAGCGCGGAAATCAGACCTTGTCGTTCTGAGGCTTTTGCCCTAATAATAAGGCATGGCCCGTCTGTGTCACCGCCTTGCAACGCCCGTCTCCCGAGCCTTCCGGCTACCGGGTGCTTGGCTTTTGGCGGCACTCATTCTTCCGCAAATTGCTCTTGGCCAAGTGCTTTACTGGGACAGAAACGGCAACACCGCCGGGGCGGGCACCGCGCCGACCGGGACTTGGGTAAACAACAACTCCGGCGGTAATCGCAATTGGACTTCAAATTCAGCCGGCACGACCGCCACCGCCCGCTGGAACGACAACAACACCGCGATTTTCAGCGCCGGGACCAATGCCACCGGGGCTTACACCGTGACCATCAGCGGCACGGTCAACGTCCACGGCATCACGATCGAGGAGGGGTCTCCGACATTCACCAGTGGCACCGTGAACTTCAGCGACAGCACGCCTGATCTTGTCGTCAACGGCACGCTCAACTGGGGCTCCACCGCCCTCACCAGTTCCACCGGCGAACTGAACATCAGCGGTGGCGGCGTGCTCAATTTCACACAGGACCGTTCCTTCGACGGCACGGTGAACATTTCCGGCGGCACCCTGCGCCTGACCACCGCCAACGTGAGCTTCACCACCCTCAACGTCACCGGCAACACCACGATCGATTTTGCCGGCTCCGCGTCATCGTTGTCGCTGGTCAGCTTCAGCATCAGCGCCGGCGTCACGCTCACGATCACGAATTGGGCCGACGCGGTCGACGTCTTCACCGCCACGGCCTGGACCGGCGCAGCCTACGACACGGTCGACTCCGCGCCGATGAACCAAGTCGTCTTCAGCGGTGCGACCTTCGGCACCGGCTGGCAGGAACTCGACAACCAGATCCGCCCGATTCCCGAGCCCTCGACCTATGGCGCCCTGCTCTTGGGCGCGATGGCCGGCTTCTTTCTCTGGCGCCGCCACCGCCGCCGCGCCTAGGACATCAGCAATCATGCTCCGCGCGCAGTCTTGCTGCGCCCGGATACTTCCGCTGCGGACCTCGCCTCACTCCACCACCGGCTCAAGTCGCAGGTCGTGAAAATCGAAGCTGAAATCCGTCAGCGGTGAGACTGCCTCCATCCGCGCCTCGCGAATCGAGCCGTCGGGATTGAGTGCGAAGGTCAGGAATGCATCCGCATTCAATCCACGGTCGCGCCACCGCACGATGAAACTGTCATTCTGCCAGTGCTCCACGTCGCCCAGCAGTTGCTCCGTGCGGCTGAATTGCACAACGAGTTTCCCCTTCTCCTCTTGCACGATCACGTCGCCATACCACGCATCGCGGTAAGTGCCCGCATAGCGCGCGAGCGGCAGCGACGGCTTCGAGTCCGCCGCGCGCGCGGTCAGCATCTTTTGCCAGCTGTCGTCGGCGTTGCCTTGTCCCTGGCGCACCACGTCGGCGTAGGCCGCGGTCCAGTCCTTCGTCCCCGTGCCGAGAAACGCGTCGAGCACGCGATAGGTGATCGCCTGGAACGCCGCTCCGACCTCCTGGTTCGTCACCACGACGACGCCGAGATTCTGTTCCGGCAAGAGCGTCAGCCGCGAGACCTGCCCCGGCCAACCGCCGGTGTGCCAGACCATGCGCCGGCCGCGGAAATCAGAGATCATCCACCCGAGCCCGTAACCGAAAAAATTCGGCCGCGCCTCCGAGAGCGCCGGCGGCGCCTTGGGCAGCGGGATCGGCGTCACCATGCTCCACATCTCCGTCTGTTGCGCGGCGCTGAACAGCCGCCGCTCGGCCCCGTCCGCTCCCGCCGGCAGGCGACCGCCCGCGAGCCAGACCCGCATCCAGCGGCTGAGGTCGGTGACGTCGGCATAAATGCCGCCGGCGGCGGGATTGTTGTCCCACGCGAGCCGCGCGACGGGGCGCAGCTCCTTGAAATCGAATTTCGCGTGCCCGGTCGCCGCGTTGTCGTCCGCACGGAACTCCGCGCTCGTGGCCTTCGCGCCCGTCATGCCCACGGGGGCGAAGAGCCGCTCGTGGACGTTTTGCGTCCAGGGTTTGCCCGTGACCTGCTCGATCACGAGCCCGGCCGCGGCGTAGAGGATGTTATCGTAGGCGTAGGCCGAGCGGAAGCTCGTCGCCAGCGGCACGAAGCGCAGCCGGCGCACCACCTCCTCGGTCGTGTAGGTCGTCGCGGGCCAGAACAGCAGGTCGCCCGCCCCAAGGCCGAGACCGCTGCGATGCACGAGCAGGTCGCGGATCGTCATCTCGCGCGTGACATAGGCGTCGCTCATCGCGAACCACGGCAGGTGCTCGATCACGCGGTCGTCCCACTGCAATTTCCCCTCATCGACGAGTTGCGCGAGGAGTGAGGCGGTGAAGGCCTTGGTGATCGACGCGATGGCGAAGATCGTGCGCTCGTCCACCCGCTCCGGCCGGCCGAGTTCGCGCACCCCGTAGCCGCGCGCGAGCAGCACCTCGTCGCCCTGCACGATGGCGACCGCCGCACCGGGCACCTCGAATTCGCGCAACACGCCGTCCACGTAGGCGTCGAAATCGGCGAGCGCCGCCGGCAGCGCCGCGCGCGCCGGCAGGACGGAGATCAGGACGAGCGCGGCCAGAACCAGCGCCCAAGAACGGACTACAGCGGAGGATTTCATCGGATGCGTCAGGAGTGGGATGCGGGCGCAGCAACCGGCGGCGCAACCTTGCGCCCGTGTGCGCGTGTCAGTCGGGTTTCAGCTCTCGCGCCCGCCGCTCGACTTCAGGTCGCGCCGGTATTCCACCGTCGCGGCGATGGCCACGCGCACGGCCTCGGTCATTTTCTCGAAGGGCAGGCTCGGATCGGCCGTCGTCTGTTCCGGCAGGTATGGCACGTGGATGAAGCCGCCACGCACTTCCGGCCGGTGCAGCGCGATTTCGTGCATCAGACCGTAGAAGACATGATTGCAGACGAAGGTGCCCGCAGTCTGCGACACCTCGGCGGGGATCTCGTGTTTCCGCAGTTCGTGCACGATGGCCTTGATCGGCAGCGTGCTGAAATACGCCGCGGGGCCGTCCTTCGCGATCGGTTTGTCGATCGGCTGCTGGCCCGCGTTGTCGGGGATGCGCGCGTCGTCGAGGTTGATTGCCACGCGCTCGGGCGTGATCGCCGCGCGGCCGCCGGCTTGGCCGAGGCAGATGACGATCACGGGGTCGTGGAGCTTGATCTGGTGCTTGAGCTCCTTGATCGCCGCGCCGAACACGCAGGGCAGCAGCGCGCCGACGACCTTGTGGCGCGCGATAGTGGCGTCGTTGATCTCACGCGCGATCTCCTCCGAGGGATTGATCGCCTGGCCGTCGAAGGGTTCGAATCCGGTCAGCAGGATGTTTTTCATGCGGGGTAAAAACGGGGCGTCAGGAGCGATAGACGCAGAAATACATCACGACGACATTAAACACCCAGATTGCGGCCGCGAAGGGCGCCTGCGCCCGGATGACCGCGAAGTCGTCGCGCAACTCCAGCAGGCGCACGGGCACGAGGTTAAAGTTCGCCGCCATCGGCGTGAGCAGCGTGCCGCAGTAGCCCGACAGCATCCCGACCGCGCCCATGATCGCCGGATCGCCCCCGTGCTGCCGCACGATGAACGGCAACCCTACGCCGAGCGTCATCACCGGGAACGCCGCGAACGCATTTCCCATCATGATCGTGAACAGCGCCATCCCGGCGCAATACGCCACCACCGCCACGAGCGGATGCTGCACCGGCAGGAGGGCCGCGACGATCTTCGCCACCTCTTCGCCCACGCCCGCGCGCGCGAAGATGCCGCCGAGCGCGGCCAGCATCTGCGGCAGGATCAGCGTCCACCCGATCAACTGGAGCAACCGCCCGCCCTCGTCCACCGCCGCCACCGGCCGGGCCCGCGTGAACCGGAACACCAGCGCCAAACCGAGCATCGCCCCGAGCCCGAGCGACACCTGCGAAGCCTGCGCCGCCGTCACGACGGGCGCATCGCCGATTCGCACATGCGCGAGCAGGAAACCGCCGACGACGGCCACCACGGGGATCGCGATCATCGGCGAGAGCAATTTCCCGCGCAATTCGCCGGCCCGGCGCGTGAGCTGCTCCTCGTCCCCCTCCGCAAAACGCGGCGCCGCCACCTGCCGCGTCGCCGCGAGCAGCGTCATGACGATCACCGCATAGCCGACGCTCTCCGCCGGCACGCGCTTACCCGCGACGAGACAACCGCCGAGCAGGAGCCAGAACACCGCCGAGCTCCACCGCCGCGGATGCGACGCATCCGCCGCGATGCGGACACCGAGCGCGAGGACGAAGGCCCCCGCGAGCAGGAAGAAATGCTCCAGCGTCAGCCACGCCGTCATGACCCGCCCCCTTTTTCCTCGGCCC
>CAYYVB010000277.1:0-4811 GCA_964475035.1 uncultured Opitutaceae bacterium
TCGATCGGCACGTTCCTCGCGATGATCTTCACGCGCTTCCTCGAGCTCGGCCCGTGGATCCCGCTCGGCATCGTCGGTCTGATGCTCGTCATCTCCACGCCCTCGATGGTCATCGCGTGGATGAAGCTCCGCCAGCGCACGCTCGGCCCCGTCCTCGAGGCCAACGGCTGGGCGATCAACGGCCGCGTGAAGATCAACATCCCGTTCGGCTCGAAGCTGACCGAGATGGCGCACCTGCCGCCCGGCTCGCACCGGTCGCTCACGGATCCTTACACCGACAAGGCCGCCGCCGCCCGCCGCCGCTGGACGATCATCATCGTGCTCGTGCTGGTGGCCGTCGCCATCCGCGTGCACCACACCTATTTCAACGACGGCCGCTACTTCTGGCAGCCCGCGCCTGCACCGGTTGAAGCCCCTGCCGCCGCGGAAACGCCGAAGAGCTGAGGCCGCCCGCGAGCCAGAGGTTGGCCACGAAAAGCACGAAGAATCGTGGGCGTTTCGCGGCTGTGAACGGCGCCGACAGGCGCGCGTGCCGCACCATCGCAGCGTCCGGATTTTTGCGCCTCTTCGTGGCCATCGCCTTGATGGAGGGCCCGGCTACCGCCGGGCCGTGAGGGGCTCACCGCAGCACGCCGAAGAGGCTGGCGCGGTCGTCCGTCCAGTGGATGAGCGGGGCGTCGGCGTCGGAGGGTTCCTCGGTGGCGTCGGCGATCTCCTTCACCTGCAGGCGCGCGGGATCGGCGCTGAGCAGCATCCACGTGGTGCGGTAGAGCCACCAGTCGTCCTCGCTCGGGTTGTGGGAGATCGTCGCGTAGTGCAGGCCGTAGTGCTTCGCCATGGCCTCAACCACGGGACGCAGGTCGAGGTAGCGGTTCGAGATGTGCACGGCGATGACGCCGCCGGGCTTCAGGTGCTTCAGATACACGCCGAAGGCCTCCTCGGTGAGAAGATGGATCGGGATGGCGTCGCTGCTGAACGCGTCAAGCGCGAGCACGTCGAACTGCTGCGGCGCGGCGTGGCGCAATTCCTCCTCCATCATCAGGCGCGCGTCGCCGAGGACGAGCTGCAGCTCGGCCGCGGACTGGGAGAGGAAGGTGAAATTCTCGCGCGCGATCGTCAGCACGTCGGGGTTGATCTCGTAGATGCGCAGGCGGTCGCCGGGCATGCCGTAGGCCGCGAGCGAACCGGTGCCGAGGCCGACCATGCCGATGTGGCGGCCGCCGGTCTTCGGCTCGGCGGTGTCGATGGCGAGGCCGACGCCGCTCTCCGGGCCGTAGTAGGAGGTCGGCCAGCGGTCGTAAGGATCCTTCGCGAACTGCAGGCCGTGCGTGGTCACGCCGTGGCTGAGCACGTAGTTGCGCGAGACGGAATCGGGCTCGCCATAGGCGCGGACCTTGAGCGTGCCGTAGAAATTCCGCAGCGCGACGAGGATGTTCTCCCGTCCGCTCGTGCCTTGGATGAAGAACACCGCGCCGAGCAACGCCGTCAGCGCCAGCGGCACGGCGGCGAAGCGCGCCTGCCAGACGAGGGTCGTCTGCCGCCAGCCGGTGCGCAGGCAGTAGAGGATCAGCGCCAGCACGGCGGCGACCCACATCCAGTTGTCCCCGTAGAACTGCAGGGCGTGCGCGCCGTATTCCTTGGCCCACGCGGCGAGGCCGGCGTCCTTCGGCTTGGCGAAGAGCGCGGGCACGAGCACGACGGCGACGAGCGTGCCGGCGCCGGCCCCGAGCGCGATGGCCTGGCTGCGTTGCACGAGGCAGAGGATGGCGAGCGAATACGCGAGGACCCAGAGGCCGACGGGCAGCTCGAAATAATCCGTGAACAGGAACGGCGCCACCACGGCGACGAAGAGACCGCCGAGCGCGCCGCCGGCCGAGAGGTAGAGGTAGAACCGCGTCAGGTGCCGGCTGGTCGGACGCAGGCGGTAGAGTTCGCCGTGGCAGATCATGCAGCCGACGAAGAGCGTGCCGGTGTAGCCCGCGAGTTGCAGCGGCAGCGGGGCCGACGAGCCGCTCCAGAGCAGATACACGCAGACGGTGCAGCCGACGACGAGGAGCCCGCTGAAGACCGCCCGCGAATACCAGCGCGGGTGATCGAAGGCCAAGATGAACGTCAGCAGATACAGCGCGAGCGGCACGACCCAGAGGAACGGGATGACCGCGACGTCGATGCAGATCTTGTTTGTCGCCGCCACGAGCAGCGTCGAGGCGACCGCCGGCAGGATGAGCCAGAACGCCTTGTCCGACGCCGACGGCGGCGTGTCGTCCGCGGGTTCCGCGCCGGCGGGTGTCGCGGCGTTCTCCGCGGCCGGCGCGAGCCGGCGCACCTGCCAGCCGCAGGCGCCGCAGAGCAGCGCGAAGAGCACGAGCGCCACCGACCAGCCCCAGGCCTGCTCGGTGCGCGAGAACACCGGCTCGATCAGGAACGGATAACCGAGCAAGGCGAGGAGCGAACCGATGTTGGAGAGCGCGTAGAGCCGGTAGGGCGAGCGACCGGGTTGCGTGAGCGTGAACCAGCGTTGCACGAGCGGGCCGGTGGCCGAGAGCAGCAGGTAGGGCAGGCCAAGCGTCGCCGTGAGGAGCAGCAGGATGCGCAGCGTCGGATCCTCGCCCGCCTGCGGCCGCCAAGCGGCGTCGGGAATGATCGGCAGCCAGAGCAGCGCAAGGCCGAGCAACACCAGATGCACGGTCGCCTGCGTGCGCGGTTGCAGGCGCGTCGAGGTGAAATGCGCATACGCGTAGCCGCCGAGCAGCAACGTCTGGAAGAAGAGCAGACACGTCGTCCACACGCCGGGGCTGCCGCCGAACCAGGGCAGGATGTATTTGCCGATCAGCGGCTGGACCAGGAACAGCAGGAACGCGCCGCTGAAGATGGTGAGAGCGTAAAGCATGAGGTGGGAAGAGCGGGAACGAAACGAGCAGTCGGTGAAAACGCCAAACTCCAAACGACCAAACGCCAAAGCCGCAGGGTCAATGCGACCGCCTTTCCGAGCGGCGCGTCGATGGCGGCAATTTGAATGACGAGCACGGGGCGTCGCTCGGGCGCATACTTGTTACTTGTTCCTTGAAACTTGCCCCTTGTGAAACGGCGGCGCGCCGCCGTTTCACTTCGTGATGTAGAACGGATTCGGGAGCTTGAAGGTGCGCTCGGCGTAGCCGCCGTCGAGGTCGCTGTGCTGGTCGCCAACGTTGGCGATGATGGTGTAGCCGAGCTCCTCCGTGATGCGGCGGCGGACCGCGGTCTTGAACGACTGCGTCGTGTCCGGGTAGGCGTTGGGCTTGAAGTCGAGACCGGCGTAGTCGTCGTAGCCGATGGCGGCGAGGTTCTTGATCGTGCCGGGCGCGTCGGTGGTCTTGCGGCCGGTCATGAAGAAAACGGCGACGCCGCGCGCGCGGGCGGTGCGATAAACCTCGAGCACGGGCGCCAGCGCGGTGCCGTCGGCGTCGGCCACCCACTGGTCCCATAGCGCGGGGACGTAGCCGAAATCCATTTCGCGCATGTGCTTCAGGTTGGTGAGCGCGGTCTCGTCGATATCGAGGACGATGGCCAGCTTGCCGCCCGGCGTGGCGCGCTGCTCGATCCAGGCCTTGGCCTGCGCCGCGACCTCGGCGATGCCGGCGGCGTAGCGGCCGGAGTCGAGGTAGTCCTTCAGCTCCTGCTTGAGGGTGGAGAGGTTCGGGGGCTCGGCGACCGTCACCCGCTCGCCGGCGGTGACAGTGGTGCTGGCGGCTGCAGTGGCGGTCGATTGGCAACCGCTGAGCGCGAGCGCGAGCGTCAGCGCGAGAGCGAAGGCCGGGACGTTACGGTGGAAAAACATCCCGCCACAGTGCGAGCCGGCCGGGAAAATTCAATCGGTTTAGGTCGGGCCGGGGAACGGCGCACGGAACAGGACGGACCCCAAAAGGCACGCCGGTTGGGAAAGGCGAGATGCCTGCGGGCTTCGCTTTCGATCCCAAGGCATGGAAACGCGGAGGACGCTGAGCGCACCGAGGTAATCCGCGGTGCAACCGCCTTCTCTGCCTTCTCCGTGACCTCCGCGTTGAAAAGTCGGGAGAACTTCAGAGCTCGGAGGTGGCCGCAAAAAGGGCGCAAAATTACCCGCGGTTCACGGCTCTGAACTGCGCCGGCAGGCGCGCGGGATGGATGCGCGCAGCGACCGGGTTGTTGAGCCTCTTCGCGGCAATTGCCGGAGTGGAGGGCCCGGCTACCGCCGGGCCGCGTCGGTGTTGCAACGCGAATGGCATGGAACGACGGAGAGCCGGCCGCCGGCCCGGAGAAGAAAAGTTGCCCGCTTGCGTGGGGTGGGACGGCCCGTGTCCGACCCCGCGCGGTATCGTGGGCGGCATAACCTCCCAATCACCTCCACTCATGAACACGTTCAGTCTCCGCACCCCGCTCATCGAACTCCGCTCCGCCCTCTCCGTCCTCGGTCTCCGCTCGCGCGAAGACTACGACGAGCTCGTCCGCACCGACGCCGACGGCGAACTCCGCCTCTCGCTCCGCGGCCAGCCGCACGGCCAGCAGGTGCGTTGTTTCCTCTCGGTCGGCGAGGAGCGCCTGCTTGGAAGCGGCATCGAGCTGTTCCACGAACTCGCGGTCGAGGGCCATCCGGTCGTCAGCTACGGCGCCGGGCAGGGCAGCGTCACCTTCGGTTTCGAGTGGCATCATCCGTCCGGCGCGGACTGGCAGATCACCGCCCAGCGCATCGAGCTGCTGATGCAGCGCGTGGTCGTCGGGCTCGGCCCGCGTCCCGAGCCGGTGCGCCGCCGCCTGCCCGCCGGCCGCAAGCCGTCGATGCTTTCCGAACTCGT
>CAYYVB010000278.1:0-4745 GCA_964475035.1 uncultured Opitutaceae bacterium
CGACTACGTCGCCGGCGTCTCGCCGCGCGCGATCGCCGCGGCGCTGAACAGCGAGGGCGTCAAAGCCCCCCGTGGGGGGCTCTGGAACGCCTCGACGATCAACGGGCACCGCACCCGCCGCAACGGCGTCCTCAATAACGAGCTTTACGCCGGGCGGATCGTCTACAACCGCCAGGCTTTCGTGAAGGACCCCGACACGGGCAAGCGCCAAGCGCGGCCGAATTCGCGCGCGCAATGGATCGTCAGTGACGTGCCGGAGCTCGCGATCGTCGACGCGGAAACGTGGCGCCAGGCGCAGGCCTTGAAGGCACGGCACGCCGGCGCGCCGGTCCACGTCACGCGCCGACCGCGACGCCTGCTATCCGGCCTCGTCCGCTGCAGCGTGTGCGGCGGCCCCTTCACGATCGGCGCGCAGCGCATGTCCTGCAGCACGCGGCGCGAGAAGGGGACATGCACGAACGGCCACACGATCAGGGCGGCCGTGCTCGAGCGGCGCGTCCTCGACGGACTGCGCGAGCGGCTGCTCGCCCCCGACCTGGTCGCCGTCTTCATCCGCGAATTCACGGCCGAGACGGCGCGGCGGCGCGCGATCGCCGGCGAGCAGCAGCGCCACACGCAGCGGCGGCTCGGCGAGCTCGAGCGGCGGATCGACCGGCTGATCGACGCCATCGAGAACGGCACGGATACTCCGGCCACGCGGCTCCGCCTGGTCGAGGCGGAGAAGGAGAAAGCCGAAATCGAGCGCGCCACGGCCGCGGCAGAGCTGCCGCCGATCGCCCTGCATCCGAACCTGGCCGACGTCTACCGCCGCAAGGTCGGCGAGCTTGAGCGTGCATTGACGGCCGAAGGCACCGCCGCGCACGCCTTCGCCGCGCTGCGCGGCATGATCGACGGAATTATGATCCACCCCGGCGAAGGCCGCGGCGAGGTCAAGATCGAGCTGCGCGGCCAGCTCGCTGGCATCCTCGTCGCGATGCAGGAACAAAAAGAAAAGGGCGCCCCGAGAGGCGCCCTTCACGAAGGCAGTTTGATAGTTAATGGTGGTTGCGGGAGAGGGATTAGGTCGATACCTGCCTTTCCGCCGGTCGTGGTCTTCGTCTAACCGACGGTCGAATTCCGGCGCCCCCTTCCTGTGCATATCTTCGGGATCACGATTAATTCCGCCTGGTTTAACGAACTCGCAACAACCGTGGCGCGAATGTGACACCGCACGACCGGGCAGCTAGACTTTAACCTCGGGCAAGGGATCCTATGCGGAAGCTGATCGACTTTCCAAGCCGGCCGCGGGTAAAGGTCGGCGCCGTGATTCACGAAGAGATCGCGCCGGCGCGCCTCGACGCCGTGATCCACGACCTTCGCTGCTGGATCTACAGCCTCGACCGCGAACTGACGGCCGAAGAACGGCATCGCCTCTATGCCCGCTCCGTGGCCGCGGCGGCCGTGAACGCGCTGCTCGAGGAGTAGCGGGTCAGAGCGGCAAGCGGCCCTGGTGATGCAGCCAATACGCCGGCGCGGCCGCCGGCGGACCCGAGTCCGTCGCCGGCGGACGACCGGACGGCTCATGCCGCTCGACCAGCTCGAGGCCGAGCTGCGGACGTGCGGGCCTCGATCCCGCGGCTTGGGGCGCTGGAACGCCCCAGGTCCCCGCCAAAACGAAAAAAGCCCTCGCTAGCGATCGCTAGCGAGGGCTGCAGAGTAACGGCCGGGAGGAGCGTGGGCCGGATTTCGATCAGGCGCCGACGCGCGACCTTAGCGCCTCGAGCTCGGCCTGGATCTTCGCCTTTTTGTTCCAAAAGACCCAGCCGATGCCGGCGCCACCGGCGCAGGCGCCGGCGAAGAACGTGAGCGCATACCACATGGTCCCACCTCCTATCTGTTGCTTCGCGGGAATCCGCTACGAGGGCTGGTTCGTTGCTTCGCGGGAATCCGCTACGCCGGTCAGCGCGGACCGAGGGACTTGGAGCGGTCGCCGAGCCTGCACGCGGCGTAGTTGGCTTCGTTGAGGTTGTGCCGGTCGAGCACCTCGCCGGGCGCCGCCACGGCCATGGCGACGGTGAAGGCGAAGCTCGCGTAGGTGTCGCAGTTAATCGGGTCTTGGAGCCGGGCCGGCTGGATCGGCGGTGCACCGGCGCAGCTCGACAGCGCCAGGGCCGCAGCAAGTGCGATCGGGATTATCGATCGCGCACCACATTTTCGCGAATCGGGGAAGCCGCTCGAGGAGTATCTTGCGTTCGTTCGAATCACGGACGTGCTCCAATCGCTTTTCGAGCGCCTTCTTCTCGATCGCCGCCTCGCGCCGGTCGCCGACGCGATCCTCCCACAGGAAGTACGCGCCGACGGCGACCGCCGAGAGGCCGGCGACGACGATGGCCGTGCTCGCCGCCTTGCCGAGGCCGAAGAGATCGATCATCCGCGTAGCGCCCCCGCGCGAAGCTGCATCTAAGCCAGCCACCGCCACAGCGCGACGCCGAGCCGGGCCGCGAGCGCCCCGAGCCCGGCGGCGAGGAAGGCGAGCACGACCAGGAACCAGAATGTGAGGGCGTTGGTCATCAGTATCCGACCCCCACCTTCGACGCGTCCCACGCGGCCGGGATCGGCAGGCCGTCGCCGACCGTGCCGCCGGGGCCGAAGGTCTCGCCGGCGTCGGTGAGGCCGAGCTCGGTCTGCGCCCAGAGGCCCACGGCCTTCCAGATCGCCGAGCCGGGATCGGACTGGCGCATCGCCGAGCTCTGCCGGTGCGCGTGGATGAAGCGCACCATGCCGCCGTTCGCGGCCACCTGCTCCACGACGAATTCCACCGCGCGGCGCGCGCCGAAGATCGTGTCGGCCGAAAGCTCGAGCGGCAACCGGCCGGGATCTTCCTTCGGCCGCCAGAAGGTGCGGATGTCGCCCTCGACGCCGGCATAATAGCCGTCGATCTCGATGCCCACGTCGGCCGCGTTGAGATTGTGGCCGTGATTCACGCGGTCGGTGAAGTCGTAGATGTGCACGATCGAGCCGTCGCGCGGCACGCCCAGATGGGCATGAACGCCCGCCCACCGCGCCGCCGGCACGCCGATGAGGCATGCGGTCTGGTGCAGCGTGATCCCCGTGATCTGCGACCAGGGCCGCACGGGCTGGCTCTTCGACTGTCCGGGCTTGGCATGCGTGCCACGGATGTCGTGATAGCCGGCAGGTGCCAGCAGCTCGGGACGCTCCGGCGGAAACTTCATTGGGGATTTTCCTTGTCGGGGGCCGTGGTGCCGCCCGGTCCCAGCACCTTGTCGGCCGCGCGGTCGGCGATGCTGTCGGAGCGCCGCGCGAGACGGTTCACGAAGCCGAAGGCGAAGGCGAGCAGCGGGAACGAGAGGAAGCCCAGCGCGAAGCCGGTGCCGGCGGCGAAGGCCGTGTCGAGCTTGAACCACGACGCGGCCGCGGCCGAGCCGTAGCAGCCGAGCCCGATGCCGGAGAGCGAAACGGCCACGCGCTGCCGCGGCGTCACCTCGCGCACGAAGGCATGGCCGCCGGCGACGCCGCAGACGGTGGCACAGAGTGCCGCGAGGCTGACGCCCAGGAGCTCGAGAAACTGTTGCGCGAATTCCTTCACGGCCAGCCCTTCCAGATCGGGGGCGCGTCGTCGCCGAGCACCAGAATGGCGACGATCGCCACGACGACCGCCAGCGCCAGGCGCACGAGCCGACGCGTGCGATCGCGCGAGCATCGGCGCCAGTCGGTGTAGAGGCGCATCAGCTCGCCTCCGTGCGCGTTTGCTTGCCTTCGGCGAGCATCAGCTCGCCTCCGGCGGCGGGCGGAACAGGCAGCGGATCGTGCCCTTGTCGGTCTCGTAGGCGCAGCCGAAGGTCTCGGTGAACGGCCACGCGCGCTCCTTGCCGATCGGCACCACGCTCTTGAAGCCGTCCACGTCCCAAAAATGGATCGAGGGCCGCGCCGTCACCGGGAAGCAGCGATTGTGCGGACAGCACTCCTTGGCGTTGTCGTGGATCCATTGCTGGCGCCGGACCAACTCCCGATCCTGCGCGAACGCCGGCGCCACGAAGATCCCGCACACGAGCGCGAACAGAATCAGAAAGCCTGCAGTGAAGCGCATGCCCCCAGCCCCTTTCGAGTGTCTGCACGTTTGGGTTAGGCTCCCCGAGTCCTTGCAACCTGCATCGGGGCCGCTGCGTATGTTCGTCGATTGGACGCCCGAACACGTCGTCAGCAACATCGCCGCGTATCGAGCGATCTCGGCCGACAGTTCACCGTGGACAGACGTTGAGTTCCTTGCCGATCTCCCCGGCAAGTGGGGGCTTTCGTTCGGCGCATGGCTCCCTCAACCGATTGCCTACTGTGTCATGTCTCGGAAATTCGGTCCCCCGCACATCCACCAGTTCATGGTCCACCCCGAATTGAGAGGGCGGCGAATCGGAGAGAAGATGCTTTCCGAGGCCTTCAGACGCGGCGCCGAAACCCTGAAGGTGGACGAGAAGAACGAAGGCGCTATCCGCTTCTACAAGCGGCACGGGTGGACGGTTACGGGCGAGCCCGGGCGTTATCTTTGGCTTCAAGCGCCACGTCGATCTCCCCCTTCGTCACCACGCCTCTGGCCGTGAGCGCGGCTTCGAGCTTGGCGTTGCGGGCCTTGAGGGCGTCGAGTTCGGCGAGCGGATCGCGGGAGGGATCGCGCGGCTTCTGCCCCGTGGGATATTCCGCGAGCACGGCGGCAGTTTCTTCCTCGATGTGCGCCGGATCGACCGGCCCGCCAT
>CAYYVB010000279.1:0-4708 GCA_964475035.1 uncultured Opitutaceae bacterium
CGATGTTCTTCCGCTCGTGGTTGATCTTGAGGACCTTGAAGTCGTAGGTCTGGCCGAGATACTGATCGAGGTTCTTCGGCGGCTGAATGTCGATGTGGGAGGCCGGCAGGAAGGAGTCGACGCCGATCGAGACGACGAGACCGCCCTTGACCTTGGTCTTCACGCGGCCGGACACGATCGTGCCTTCGGCGCAACGCGCGAGGATGTTCTCCCAATTCTTCTTCTGCTGGGCCTTTTCGTAGGAGAGGACGGGATTGCCTTCCTTGTCCTCGAGCTTCTCGAGGAGGACTTCGATCGATGAACCGATCTGCAGCTCGCCGAGGTCGAAGAATTCATTGGCCGGGATGGCGCCTTCGGCTTTGCCGCCGATGTCGACGATCACTTCGTTGGCGCGGATTTCCGTAATGGTGCCCGGGACCATCGTGCCTTCCTTCAACTTGTCGAAGGAGGACTGCTCGAGCAACTGTTGCATTAACGAACTCATGGGACTGTGAACCGAAGACGAACATCGCACTCCGACGGCGCGCGCCTTCCGGTGATGGACCCTTGCGGGTCCGTGGGTTGGAGGTTCCTGACGTAAGGCCGGTGGGAGTGCCGCGGCAGCACCGGCTGGGTCGAAAGAACGCCGCGAAAGGGCAAGACGCTCCCGGGTTCCCCACCCTCCGGCAAGCGGAAAATCAGTTTTTTCCGGTCGCGCCCGCCGCGGCCTGTTCTTCCAGAACCTGCTTCAAGACAGCGAAATAGGTCTGATAGAAACCGTGCTCCTTTAACGCGATCTCGCTCGGCCCGCCGAGGTTGTCGCCTTCCAATTGTTCGCGCAGCCGCAGGCTGACCTCGCTCTGCGCGGGGCCGACGGACGCGATCTCGACGAAGGCGATCAACTGCCGCGAATCACGGAACACAACGCTGCGGTTGATGCGGCTGGCCGCCTCGATGGTGAGTCCGCCGAGGTCGGAGCGCACGAGGTTGTAGTCGAGCCGCTTGAACGCGACCTGCGCGGCGAAGTAAACGTCGCGCGCCTCGCCGGCAAAGGTGTCGACCTGCGGCTCTGCGGCGCTGAAGCGCTCGCGCAGGCGGTCGCGCAGCGACGTGGATTCGCACGAGGTCAGCAGGCAGGCGACGACAAGAAGCAGAAGGGTGCGCATGGTCGTGGTCGGATTTCCATCAGCCGGCGGCGGGTTGCTGCTGCGAGATGCAGTGCAGCGTGCCGAGGCCCCAGATGAGATGATAGCAATCGATGCCGATCGCCTCGCGGCCGGGGAAACAGCTCGCGACGATCTCGAGCGCCTCGGCGTCGAGCCGCTTTTGCCGGAACTGCGGCACGAGGACCGCGCCGTTGATGATGAGGAAATTCGCGTAGCTCGCCGGCACTTGCTGGCCTTGGAACGCCATCGGCTTCGGCATCGGCAGTTCGACGATCGAGAACTTCTTCCCTGCCGGCGTGCGGAATGCGCGCAGGCGCTCGAGGTTTTCCTCGAGGATCCGATGGTTCGGGTCGCGCTTGTTCGGCTCGACGCAGGTGATGAATCCATCCGCCTTGTAGAAACGGGTGATGTCATCGATGTGGCCGTCGGTGTCGTCACCGATAATGCCGTCGTCGACCCAGAGCACCTGCTTGATGCCGAGAAACTCCTTCAGGTTCTGCTCGATCTGCTCCCGTGTGAGGTGCGGATTGCGGTTCTTGTTCAGCAGGCATTGCTCGCTGGTGAGCAACAGGCCTTTGCCGTTCACGTCGATCGATCCGCCCTCGAGGATCATGTCGTGCTCGAAGCGGCGCAGCTTGAGCTTCTGCGCGATGCTGGGCGGGATCTGGTTGTCGAGATCGTAGGGCGGATACTTGTCGCCCCAAGCATTGTAGGCCCAGTCGGTGATCGCGACCTCGCCGGTGCGGTCGTTCTTCACGAAGATCGGGCCGTGGTCACGGCACCAGGCGTCGTTCGTCGGGTGATCGTAGAACGTCACGCGCGACATGTCCGCGCCGGCCTTCGCGCAGAGCCGCAGCGCCCGCGCGTGCAGACGCTTCGCGGCGTTGATGCGCACGTGCTGGAAGCGCGAGATCTGCTTCACGATCTCGGCGTAGGCATACGGCACCGGGCGGAACTGGCCGGGCCACGACGCGTATTTGTGCGGCCACGAGAGCCAGATCGCCTCCTGCGGCTCCCACTCGGCCGGCATGCGGAAACCGAGGGCGGACGGGGTCTTTTTCGCGGCCATGCTCAGTCGCGGAAACGTTTCGTCAGGTCGCCGTAGGCGTCGATGCGGCGGTCGCGGAGGAACGGCCAGTGCGTGCGGGTGACGTCGACTTTCTTGAGGTCGATTTCCTGGATGAGGATCTCCTCCCGGTTGACGCTGGCCTTCTGGAGGATCTGGCCGCTCGTGCCGGCGATGAAGCTCTGGCCCCAGAATTCGATGCCGTCGCCGCCCTCGGGCGTTTCCACGCCGATGCGGTTGGCCACGGCGACGTAGCAGCCGTTCGCGACGGCGTGCGAACGCTGGATGGTTTCCCAGGCGCCGTGCTGGTTGACGCCGTATTCGGCCTTTTCCTTCGGATGCCAGCCGATGGCGGTCGGGTAGAAAAGGATCTCCGCGCCGTCCATGGCGGTGAGGCGCGCGCCTTCCGGATACCATTGGTCCCAACAGATCAGGACGCCGATCTTGCCGTATTTTGTCTGCCACGCCTTGAAGCCTGTGTCACCCGGCGTGAAGTAGAACTTCTCGTAGTAGAGCGGGTCGTCCGGGATGTGCATCTTGCGATAGATGCCAAGCAGTGATCCGTCCGCATCGATGATGACCGCGGTGTTGTGGTAGAGGCCGCTGGCGCGCTTTTCAAAGAGCGAGGCGACGACCACGACACCGTGCTTTTTCGCGAGTTTCTGGAAGGCCACGGTGCTCGGACCGGGGATCGGCTCGGCCAGCTTGAAGTAGTCGTGGTTCTCCGCCTGACAGAAATACTGCGAGCGGAACAGCTCCTGGGTGCAGATGATCTTGGCTCCCTGCTTGGCCGCCTTTTCGGCAAGCGTGAGCGTCTTCTTGAGGTTCTCGGCCGGATGGGCCGAGCAGGCGTGTTGGAGCAGACCGATTTTGACTTTCATGAAGGAGAGAGGAAATGGGCGCGCGACGAGCGAGCGAAGGTGTCGGGTTGCGCAAACACAAGTAAACTCTGTGCCTGCCGACGCAACTTCCCCGTGACAAACAAGGCTTTGACAAGGGTAAGCCGAATTGTAAAAGCGTGCCTATGGACACGGCCTCGCACCCCACCCCGGTTGAGTCGTTCCGCGCTCCCGCGGCGACCTCTTGCCTGCCGGTTGCGACAAGCGTCCATGGCAACCCGGCCCAACCCCACGGTCACTGAAGCCCTCGCCCGCATGTCCGCCTCCCCTCGTCCGCTCATCGTTGTCGTAGAAGACGACAAAGAACTCTGCCAGCTCATCTGCCAACGTCTGGAGGATGCCGGTATGCAGACGCAACCCTACGACCGTTGCGCGCCGGCGCTGCGCTTTCTTGAGCGCAACTTCGCCAACCTGCTCCTCCTCGACCTCAACCTCCCCGACGCGACCGGCTTCCAGCTCCTCAGCGACCTGAAGGGACGCGACATCAACGTCCCGACCATCTTTCTGACCGGCAGCGTCGGAGAGACCGACAAGGTCAAGGGTCTCGACATGGGCGGCGACGATTACATCACCAAGCCCTTCAGCTACGCCGAGCTCATCGCCCGCATCAACGCCGTGCTCCGCCGCGCCGAGTCGAAGTCGGATTTCCACCTCACGAAGAACGTCCGCACCGTCGACCAACCCTTCGAATTCCTCGGCGCCACGGTCCATCCCGAGCGGCTCGAGATCGAATTCCCGAACGGCGCGCTGCACAAGATCGGCCGCAAGGAGCTCGGCATCCTCGCCTACCTCAACACCCACCGCCACGTCGTCATCACGCGCAAGGAGCTCATCCACTCCGTCTGGGGCATCCACGCCGACGTGCGCAGCCGTTCTCTCGACCAATACATCGTGAAAGTCCGCGCCGCTTTCGCCAAGAACGGCCTCACGCTCGACAGCTTCAAGACCGTCCACGGCATCGGTTACATCTTCGAGCCGCCCGCCGCGTGACGGGCCGGGCTCAGAACAACTCGCGCTGCCCCGTGTAGCGACGCTGCGCTTCGGCGAGCGTCGATTTCATCTCCATCGCTTCGAGCAGCGGGAACAGCTTCGCCGGCTCCGGCGTGCCGGGCTCGATCCACGGCAGCGGCGCATCGGTGCGGAAGGTCGTGAGTTTCAGGTTGCGGCGCAGATCCTCCGCGCGCGCGGCGATCTGCTCGCGGAAGCGGTCGGGTTTCACCGTCACCGCGCCCGCGATCAGGCCCTCGAGCGTCCCGAACTCGTGCAGCCACTTCGTCGCCGTCTTCGGACCGCAGCCATCGATGCCGGGGATGTTGTCCGAGGTATCGCCGACGATGGCGAGGAACTCCGCGATCTTCTCCGGCGGCACGCCGAATTTATCCACCACGCCCGCTGCGTCCATCAGGCGCCAGCCGAGCTTCGGGTTCGCCGTCGGCGGCGGCAGCAGGATCTTGATGCGCTCGTTGACGCACTGCGCGAAATCCTTGTCCGCGCGCACGATCACGACGTCGTGTCCGGCCGCGGCCAGCATCCGCGCCTGCGACGCGAGCAGGTCGTCCGACTCCACGCCGTCGAGCTCGACACCGACGAGCCCCATT
>CAYYVB010000280.1:0-4684 GCA_964475035.1 uncultured Opitutaceae bacterium
CGTTGAAACCATGCACAAAGACGAATGATGCCTTCGATCCGCCGCGCCGCAGCGTGTCGCGGATGTCGGCGAAGAAGCGGTCACGGTCGGTCACCTCGCGCCGCACCACGACCATGTGGTCGCGCGGATCCTCCAGCTCCAACTGCCAGATCGGCGGCCGTTCGATCTCGCCCGGTTTGTGGGTGCGCGGGATGGAGACCTCGACGCTGCCGTAGCGCAGGTCGCCCGAGCCGCGCTCCGCGGTGAATGCGCCCTCCTCTTCCCCTCCGGCGCGATCCGTGGCGAAGAAGACGCGCACGCGGTCGAACTCCTCGCCCTTCTTCAGGTTCGGATTCTCGCGGATCATGGACTGCTGTTGCGCCCGCCGCGCGGCGCCGGCCCGCGCGGACTGGTCCTGCGACTGGCGCTGCGTTTCCTCCATCTGGCGGCGACGCAATTCCTGTTCGCGCGCCTCATCCATCCGCACGGGCGGAGGTGGAGGCGGTGGGGGCGGTGGCGGCGCCATCGGAGGCGGAGGTGGTGGCGGGGGCGCCATCGGACGCACCGCGCAACTGGCGAGGACCAGCAGCACCGCGACCAAAGAACCGAGCGAGGCCCAGCGAAACCACGGAGGGAATGAGCGGCGCTTCATGGCGTTGCGCGCAGGCATCGATCCCGGTCAGTTGCGCTTGAAATCCCGCAGCTCTTTTTCCGCACGCTCGAAAAAGACCTGCGCCGTATCGCCATTCATGTTCTCCCACTTCAGGTCGCGGTAGTGTTGCTCAACTTGCTTGAGCCAACGCAACGCGGCGGCGTCTTTGCCGCCTTGACTGCGGTAAAGACGGACCAGGCCGACCGTTTGCTGGAAATTCGTGTCGATGCTCGTGCCGTGCCGTTCCTGGAATTTCTTCGTGCTCGGATTCAGCCAATTGTCGCTCAAGACCTTGGCGGCCTCCAACTGTTGATCGAGTCCGCCATTGCGACCATAGAGCACCAGCGCCCTCCGGTATTCGTCGACGCGGCGGGAGATTTCGGAATCGAGCACGGAGCCAAGTTTCTTCCGTCGCTCCTCCAGTTCATTCAAGTCCTGCGAAAGAAATTCGAGGTGGCCGCTGGTCGCGTTCAAATCCCCCTCCTCGCTGGCCTCGCGCAAAAGCAGCGAGGCGCGGCCGAGGTCCTGTTTGACGCCTTCTCCGCGCAGCAGCCGTGTGCCCAGTGCGGTCTTGGCCCGCGTCTGCTTGAGCCGCACGCCGTGTTCCAGCAACCGCAGCGCTTGCTGGTCATCCTGCGGGCCGTATTTGCCCGCAAAGGCCTGCTCGAGCAGATACGTGCGCGCCACAGTATTGCTCCGTTTCTCCGCGCGATTCAGCAGCGTGTAGCCGCGCTGCGGATCGGCGGCGATGCCGCGGCCTTCCACGAGCAAAATGCCGAAGGGAGTCTCGGCATCCTTCGAACCACGCTCGACGGCGAGTCCCAATAGGCGGGCCGCTTCCTTGTCGTTCTTCGCCGTGCCCTCGCCGTCGCGGTGCATGAGGCCGGCGAGGTAGGCGGCGTGGGGGTGGTTCTGCGCAGCGGCGCGTGCAAGCCAGCGCAACGCGCGCGCGGCGTCTTTCGGATAGCCCATGCCCGAGCGCAACGCCTCCCCGAGCGCGGCTTGCGCCGCAGGGGAACCGCTCTCGGCTGCCCGTTCGCGCCAGCCGAAACCGGGATTGCGTTTCTCTTCATGGAGAATGTGGCCCGCAAAATAGAGTTGGGCGATGCTCCATTGCGCCTCGGCGTCGCCGTTTTCGGCGGCGCGGAGCAGAGGTGGCGGCGGCGCGGCGTAGGCTAGGACGTCGCTGAGTCCTTTGCCGGCCTTGATCTGCCGTTGCATTTCCGCCGCGACCAGATCGCCGGCCTCAGCCGCCTCGGCGATGAGCGCCAAACCCAGCTCGGGGTTGAAGTCGCGCCCGCGCCCTTGGTGATGCATGAGCCCACGCAGAGCCTTCAAGCGGGCCGAGGCGGGCGCAGCGGACTCGGCTTGGCGAACCAGTTCCAGTCCGCGTGCGAAATCGGCGTGATCGCTCTCGTCGATCAGGCGCATGGTCGCGGCGAGTTCCAACGACGGCACGTGCCCCTGCTTGGCGGCGGCTTCCAGCCAAGGGAACGCGTCCTCGCGGTCGGCTTTCTTGCCCTCGCCGCGCTCGAAGACGCGCTGCGCATAGGCATAGCGGGCGGCGGGATCGCCGCGCTCGGCCTTGGCGCGCAGATCGGGCAAAGACTCGTTCGCCGTCACGCCGCCGGCCGAAAGCAGGAAAACGAGCAGATACGGCAGGAAATGGGAATGGGAACGCATGTTCAGAGACGCTTCAACTCGACCTCGGAGAGCGTGTATTCGATGAAGGTCTTTTCGTTCGTCGCCACACTGGCCTGGAAGCGCAGGCGCGCAGTGGATTTGTCGCCGGCCTGCAGACGCACCATGCCGATGTAGAAATGCATCTCGCAGAGTCGCTCGGAGAGTTCCTTCGGTGTCTTGGCCTCGCGGGCGACCTGCTCGAGGGCTTCTTCGTCGATCTGGCCGGCCAAGAAGCGACCGATCGCCTGCTGCCACGGTTTCTCCTGCCAATAACCCCAGGCCGTGGCGACTTGGCGGTCGGGTTGACCCAGCCGGATCCGCCCAAAATGCCGGATGAACAGCGCGTAGGCGTTTTCAGAAGGGTCCTTTTCCATCGCGCTGGCCTCGTCGAACGCCTTCACGGCGGCGGCGTAGTCAGCTTGGCCGAAGAGCGTGTATCCGAGAATGCGGCGCGCGTTGACATAGTCCGGGGCCAGTTCGATCACGCGGCGGGCGTCCGTGGCGGCGTCCGCCCACTCGTGGCGATGAAACCGCAGCCAAGCCCGGTTGTTCGCGGCATCGGCGTGCTCCGGATCGAGCCGCAAGGCGCGGCTGTAGTCCGCCAGCGCGAGCGAGTCATTGCCCAGGTCGGAGTGCACCCTGCCCCGCTCGTAGAAATACATCGCCTGCTCGGAATCCAACTCGATCGCCCGGTTGAGGTCGGCGAGCGCTTTGTCGGGCGCTTTCAGCTCGCCGTGCACCTGGCTGCGCATGGCGTAGCTCAGTGCGAAATCCGGGTCATGCTCAATGGAGCGGTCCAAGTCGGCCAGGCTGGCGGTGAAATCCTTCGCCTGATAATTGATCGTGGCGCGTATCCGGTAGGCGTCGGCATGCTTGGGATTGAGCCGCAGCACTTGCGCGATGTCGGCGCGGGCGCCGCTCACGTCGTTGAGCGCGCTCTTGGCGGCGGCACGATTCGCGAGGACGTTGTCGGCATCGGGATTTTTTTCGAGGATCTGGTTGTAGAGTTCGATCGCCGCGGCGTGTTCGCCGGCATCGAGCTTTTCGTTCGCCTGCCGGAAAAGCTGGTTGAGGTCGGCGTCGGTCTGCGCGGCCAGGGGCCAGGCGAAGATTCCGAGGAACAGGAGAAGCAAGGCGCCGCGGCGCAGAGACGGATAAGCGGGCATGGAGGGCGTCGGGTTGACGTTGGGCGTGGCCGACGGGGTGTCGGCTGGGCGGAGTTTTTGCACGCGCTCGCCCGGTGCAAGTCAGCAAAGCGGACGAGCTGTCATCGGGAAATCCCTGAGCTGCTCAGGCGCCGAGCGCCACGGCCAGCGCCGCGAGCTTGGCGTGTTCCTTGATCCCGGGTGCTGATTCGACGCCACTGTTGACGTCGACGAAAGTCGCCTGGCTTTGCGACAGCGCGGCACGGACGTTGTTGGCATTGAGTCCGCCGGCGAGAATCCAGCGCACCCGGCGATATTTGCCCTGCAACCAAGCGAAAGCGCTCCAGTCACCTGTCTTGCCCGTGCCGCCGTGATGGTTGGGGTCGTAGGCGTCGAGCAGGAAGGTGTCCGCCAGTGGAACAAAGCAGGGATCGAGTTCGCGTCCCGGAGGAATTCGCGGCGCCAGCCAAAGGCGCGAGGGGGCAACCATGTCCTCCCAGAGCGCGGCCTCGAAGAATGGCGTCTCGTTGGGGAAATGCAGCTGGATGAAATCGAACCCAGCGTCTCGCGCCGCCTCCAGCGCGATGTGATCCGACCAAACCAACACACCGACCTTCGGCAGCGCTGGCAGATCCGGCGCGAGCGCGCGAAACTTCTCCGGCGAAACATAGCGTGGCGAGGCCGGGTGCAGCACGAAACCAAGATAATCGGCGCCGATCCCGGCCGCGGCATGTGCGTCCGCGACGGAGGTGAGCCCGCAGATCTTGAGCGTGATGCCGTTGATCATCGCGCGCGACGGGCGATCAACCGGCGAAGGAATTCACCGCCGCGATGACGTGCGCGACCTGCTCATCTGTCAGCTCGGGGAAGATCGGCAGGCTCACACAACGCGCGCTCGTCTCCTCGGCGACCGGGATGCTGCCCGGCTGATAGCCGAGCGAAGCGTAACACGGCTGCAGATGCATCGGCCCCGGATAGATGATGTCGGTGCCGACGCCGCCTTGCTCGAGGTGCGCGCGCAAAGCGTCGCGGTGCGGGTGCAGGATCGTAAACTGGTGCCAGACGCTTTCGCCGTGCGCGGGCACGACCGGGAGCGTGACGTTGGGGTTCTTGATCCCGGCGCGATACTGGGCCGCGATGGCGCGGCGGCGGGCGGTCCAGCGATCGATGTGCTTCAACTTGATGTTGAGGATCGCGCCTTGGAAACCGTCCATGCGGAAATTGA
>CAYYVB010000281.1:0-1776 GCA_964475035.1 uncultured Opitutaceae bacterium
ACTCCACACAGGGAGCGATAGCCGGCCGCAGCGGGATCGAACTCGACCCACACCTCCGGCCATGGCCACCGAACGTCTCCATATTGATGCCAGAGACGGCCGGGCTGGGTTATTACGGATTCAGCCTTTTCTCCGTTCGGAACGTAGCAGAAGGAAATGGAGTCGCAGCCCAGCAGGTCGCCCACGGGTGTATCGCCACCGGACGCTAGGATTGGGAAGTGCTCCCGGTCAAAAAGTGGCTCGAACTGGGGGTTGGGTAAGTTCATGCTGGTTGCTGGCGCGCCCGATGAGGCTACGGGGTTACTCCCTCGTAAGAATAGCCAAGCGCTTATGCAGGGTCGCCAACGTCGTAGCGTCGTTTGCCAGCAGGTAGGCGAGGAGGGATTGATAGCCGTCTTCCCGGCCTACGCTTCGTCTGGGAACTGTGAGAAAATGAAAAGCAGCACCGGCACCCCCGGTCGCCGCTACGACAGGCGCTACCCAAGAACGGACCTTACCGCAGTCGAACTGCCAGGCCGGGTAAACTCGGGCACCACGGTGGGTAAGCCCGATGACCTCGTCCTTCTTGTCCATAGCCGACACCTGCTCTCGGCTGAGCCCGAGCACCGCAGCCGTTTCGAGGAGGCTGAATGTTGGGCCATTGCAGGCCTGGAGCATCCGCAGAATCTGAGTCCCTGCTTGGATTAGCTTGGCCCGCAGTGCTTGGGCTGAGGCATTGCGGCGGGTCTTGGCGGCGTTCCTGGGCGAGCCGGACTTCATCTCCGTGCCAGTGTCGCCTTACGGTTGGCGGCGTCAAGCCGAGGCCTGGGGCAAGGTCGTTGATTCTCGCGGCAATTATTTGGATGTTCCCTAGGAGTCCTGACTTCTCCAGGCAATCTCCTGGAAAAGATAGAGAGTCGTCGGAGAGGCCCCCAACGTTCGCAATTCTGGGCTTGCCATAGGGGATGGATTGGGGAGTATCGGAGAAGATGAACCCGAATCTGGACATCCTGAAGCGCGTCGAGGCGGCCATCGAGTTCGAGAAGAAGAGACACCGCCTCAACCTGAACATCCTCACGAAGGTCGCCGAGATGATGAAGTCGATGACTGATGCGGGAGGCTTGTCTGATGTGGCGGTTGAGGTTCTCGCTGGGCAAGTCGGGGCTCAGGTTGCGGAAGCAGCGGGGGCGTCGGTAACGGCGAAACAGGCCGCGTCCCGAAAGTCCGGCACCACAGCGAAGGCAGGCCCGCGGCGGAGCATCGTGAACATGGACGATGTCGCGAAATCGGGCGGCAAGAGATCGGCCGGCCTGACCGCGGCGATCCGCGAAGCTATCACCTATTTCGGCAACGAACCTTTCAAGACCGGCGAGATACTGGAGCATGTTCACCAGCACCACCCAGAGATTGAGGTGGATTCGGGCACGATTTCCAAACGGCTCTATCAACTTCGCAGCTCGGAGTTCATCGAGTTCGTGCCTGGGGGAAAGCCGGGCAAGCATGGGTCACAGCCTTACCGTCTGAAATCGACATGAAATACCGCCGAAAACGATAACGCCTGCGGGGACAATCCGTCCTGCCGCATCCTCGCGGGCTATAAAAACACGAAGAGCGCAGTTGGAGCTGCGCCCTTCGATAAAATACGGCGGGATCTTGGAAGAAGCCTTTACCGTAGTGAGTAGCCTGCGGGATGGGTCCCCGTTGTCAAGTCTTCAAGAAACGCAGGCCGGAGGTGCGCAATGAGCCCAACACCTTCCCCCGACCCATCGAACCCGCGTGCCAAGGGTAATCCTGCCG
>CAYYVB010000281.1:1786-4660 GCA_964475035.1 uncultured Opitutaceae bacterium
GCATCATAGTGCGCTACTGCGGCGAATTACTCGTCGATCTGATCATAAGACTGCCCGCCCCGCCACCTTGGCCTGACGGCGAGCAGGGAATTGGAGGTGGGCGATGAACCCTCCTTACGTTCCCGTGACTGGCTCCCAACCTCGCCGTCGCCGGGGCAATCACTGGGAATCCTACTGCCCGTTTCGGCGACGAATCGAAACCAGTTCCAGCGACCTCGAAGATCAGATAGACGTTCTGTTGTCGCTCGATCCGACGGTGGATGAGTTCTGCGAGCAAGCGCTTCGCATCCATGCCGTCATCGACGGAGAACCACGCTCGTCGATCCTCGATTACTGGATTCGCCTCCATGATCGACGTGAGCTGTTCCGCGAGGCAAAATACGAGAGCGACCTGGCCGAACGTGCCAGCAATCCACGGCTGGACCTCCAGCTTTGCGTCCAAGAGCGCTGGTCAGCCGACGGCGGGCACAATTATGGGCTGTTGACCGATGCGCTGACGCGCCGTCACACGACGCGAATCCGCAACGGCAAGCTGGTCCTGGGGTTTCTTAGGGCCGATTACCCCGAGGGGCGACGGGACCTGCTTTGCACGGCCATCGGCTTGCTGCTGGCCGTGCGACCTTACACCTACGGCGAACTGATGATGCGGTTCCATCCATCGCCGTCAGCTCTCATCGCCCAAGCGATTCTGTCGCTGCTCGTCACCGGGCATGCGGCAGCCGACCTCGATACCGAGCCGCTGAATGCAGACACCATGTTCCGGGAATTCCGAGGACCTCTCGATGACCATCCGCTCGCGATCAAGTATTGAACCGGCAGTCCGCGACACGTCGTTGTGGGCGGATTTCGCTCTGCCCCCGGACGCCTCCGCCGAGTTTAGCGACAAGGCTTACCGGAACCGCCAAATCGTGGAGCGGTATTTCCGGGGCGATGCCGTCAACGTGCTCTGCGAGGAGTTCGATATCTTCCGCAGTGAAATCATCAAGCTGCGCGACCGCTGTCTAACCGCGCACCCGGATGGGCGGATTTGGGGCTTCCGCGCATGCGTCCCGCAAGTGCGGGTGAATGCCTACTGCAGGAAGAAGGGGTTCGGGTCACGGGCGCGAGCCCGTGGCGGCTATGCCGGCCTCATGGGACAGTTAATGGCCCGTTTCCCGGAAATCGCCGGTGCCGTGTCTGCGGCGTATCTCAGGCTCGTGCCGCACTGTTCCGAGAGTCGCATTCGGATAGGTGACTTGCACGCGAAGTTCATCAAGCTCTGTCGCAAAGCGGGGATCGGTCGCACTGAATATCCATTCAACACCAAACGCTGGGGCGACCGCGCCCTCGCGGGCTGGCTTAACCGCGAAGTATATGCCCCGAACTTCGGCGCCGCTGTGAACGCGCGAAGTGGTGAGCAAGCCGCCGGCCAGCTTCGCACCGGCACTGGCCACCTTCGTCCGGACCCCATCATGGTGGCGTTGTTTCGCGTCATCATGGACGCGCACAAGATCGACGGCATCTGGACCATCAGGATACCACACCGCAACGGCGGCTACTTCGTCATCACACTGCCCCGCATTTGGATCATCACCCTCATCGACGTGGCGACTCGAGCGATCCTCGGATACTACCTCACCCTGAGCGAGGAGTGCTCTGCGGACGACGTGCTGAAGGCCTGCCGCAACGCGCTGGTGCCCGCTCCTGTTCGGCAGCTTAAGAACCCGAGGTTGCACTACGACCCTGCGGGCGGCATGCCGATGCAGACTTTTCCCCAGTTGTCCTACGCAGGTTGGTCGGAGGTTCTCATCGACAACTCTCTGGCTCACCTTTCGCCCTTTGTCCGGCAGAAGCTCAGGACTACGGTTGGTGCATCCGTGAACTTCGGACCGGCCGGGATGCCCGAGCGCCGCGCCATCAAGGAGCGTTTTTATGGATTGCTGGAGGAGGGCGGCTTTCACCGGCTCCCCAACACCACTGGCAATAGCCCCCAAGACCCTCGGCGACGGGACGCTGAAGCCGCAGCACGCCGCTACGAACTGTCTTGGGACGACCTCCAAGACCTTGCGGCCGTCCTGATTTGGAATCACCACGGCATGCCAACACACGGGCTGGGCCACCGCACACCGATGGAGCAGCTCCGGTATTGCCTTGAGGAGGCGAAACATGTCATCCGAAATCTCGACCAGGCGGAGTTCGCGAAGCTGGATCTGCTCCAGATGCAGGTTCAGGTGGTGGTCCGCGGGGATCTGGCAAAGGGTCGGCGCCCTTACATAAATTTCGAGGGCGAGCGATACACCAACCCAGTGCTCGCCGATTCCGCTGGGCTCATCGGGAAGAAGCTCACGCTGGTTGTAGATCGCGATGAACTGCGCACCGTTCGGGCCTTTCTCGAAGACGGCTCTTCCATCGGTATCCTGAAGGCTCTCGGTCCTTGGGCCAACATACCCCACGACCTGTGGGTGAGAAAGTTCACGAACCGTCGCGTCGGGCGGCGCGTGATCGCCAACGCCACCATGTCCGACCCGGTTTCCGGGCTCCTCGACGGACTGGCCGACAGGGCGGTAGAGAGCAAACAGGCGGCCAAGCAGCTCGCTAAGATCGCGACCACGACCGGCAGCAAGCCGCGCGCGCCCGCTCGCAAGTCCGATGCCGCTCCTGTCGTGGTCGCCAAACCGCTGCCCCCGCCGCCCAAGTTCCTATTCTCCGCGGCTGTTGTGTCGCGCAAATCCCTTGTCCTATGACCGCGCTCCTGGAGCCACGTCCCAAAATCAAAACCGGGTCGCACCCCGTCGAGACTACGAACTATATCCACGTGACGCCTGCCGTTGAAGCCATGTGCGAGCAGGCGCTGCGCTGGATTCGGAATCGGATGACCGGTGGCATGTTCATGGG
>CAYYVB010000282.1:0-4660 GCA_964475035.1 uncultured Opitutaceae bacterium
CCGTGTTCGTCTACCGCATGGTGACGGCCGGCACGATCGAGGAGCGCATCCAGGCGCTCAAGGCGGACAAGAAGGCGCTCTTCGACCAGATCGTCGGCGGTCACGCGGACGACTTCGAGTGGACGAAGCACTTCACGTCGTTGAACAACCTGATCCAGCTCACCGCCGTCGCCGCCGAATCGGCCGAGACGAGCGGGTGAGGGGTGTGAGAGCGAGCGCGGTGGAGGGCGCGGCTACGGCCGCGCCGCGGCGCGCGATGACGGTTTCGGCGCGGCGGTAGCCGCGCCCTCCAGGGTGGCGCGGACGCGGGAGGGATTTCGGGGGCACCGCCGCGCGCGTCCGACTCTTTCCCGTTTCGTCACACGGCCGCCACGGGATCGTAACATTCGGTCCCTAAGGTGTGGGCCTCGCCGGGTTCCTTTCCGGCGGAAATCCCAACCAGGCAAATCCCACATCCTATGTTCCGATTCCCATCGAAGCTACTCGCGCTCCTCGCCCTCGCGGCGACCGGCGCCAGCTCCGTGTTCGCCCAGGACAGCGGCGCCCTCATCGAGGCGCTCGTCCGCAAGGGCATCCTCAATGACCAGGAGGCCGAAGAAATCCGCGCCGACCTCGCGCGTGACGCCGCGCAGCCTCCGGCCATCGCCACCGGCGGCAGCAATTACACCACGCGCCTCCGCCTCAGCGGCCGCCTCCAGGCCCAGTTCGCCGGCATCGCGACCGACATCGCCGGCACGGCGAACGATCCGGCCGACACGCACCACTTCTTTCTCCGCCGCATTTATCTGACGGTCCGCGCGGACCTCGGTGCCGATTGGAACACCAACATCACCTACGATTTCGCCGGTGGCTTCTTCGACGCGGCCTGGCTCCAGTGGAAGAGCGGCAGCAACACCGTCGACCTCGGCCTCCGCAAGGTGAACCTCGGCTACGAGGAGCGCACCTCCAGCGGCAGCCTCAAGGCCATCGAGCGTTCCGGTGTCACCCGCTACTTCGTTGAGGAGAACAACGGCCGCCGCCTCGGCGCGGGTTCCTACCGCGTCGGCGTCTTCGCCGACGGTCGCAATGGCAAGCTCTTCTACGGCGCCGCGGTCACGAACCCCGAGCGCGCGGTCTCGTTCACCAACTCCGCCGGCACGGGCAACAACACCAACAACCAGTTCGCCTACTGGGCCAACGCCGGATTCAACGGCAGCCACTCCACCGGCACCTACCTCTTCGGCGCCGGCGTCGGCATCCTCCCTGACCAGGGCGGCAAGTCCGGCACTTCGCCCTTCGGCGTCGGCACGGGCGCCGACCTCAGCGTCTGGACCGTCTACACCGACCTCACCTTCGGCAAGATGAACCTCGCCGCCGAATACCTCACTGCCGACGTCGACCGCGGCGTCTCCGCCACGCAGGACGCCACGCCCTGGGGTTACTGGATCCAGCCGTCCTTCCAATTCTCCGACAAGCTCGAGCTCGTCGGCCGCTACAGCTACCTCGACACCGACGGCCGCGGCGTGAACCTCTCCGACGGCGTCCGCTCCGCCCCCGGCGGCGGCACGATGGACAAGCTCACCGAGATGTATCTCGGCCTCAACTATTACATCAAGGGCAACGACCTGAAGTTCCAGCTCGGCTGGGTTTATGGTAAGAGCGAGGACACCATCACCGGTGGCGTCGCCGAAGCCACCAGCACCGGCATCCGCTCGCAGATGCAGCTGAATTTCTAAACCACCACCCAACGACACGATCATTCCCATGAAGAAATCCTTCCTCTTCCTCGCGGCCTTCGCCGCTACGGTTTCCCTCCACGCGCAGAAGCTCGTCATCAAGGGCTCCGATACCCTCGGCGCCAAGATGGTGCCGCAGCTCGCCGAAGCCTTCCGCGCGCAGAACCCCGGCGTCGTCTTCGAAATCGCCGCCGAAGGTTCCACCACCGGCATCGCCGCCATCACCGACGGGACCGCCCAGATCGGCATGTCCTCCCGCCGCGCCCGCCCGACGGAGCTTTCCGCCGCGCAGGCCAAGGGCGTCACCATGAAGCCCATCATCGTCTCCTACGACGGCATGGCCGTCATCGTGAACGAGAACAACCCCGTCTCCCAGCTCACGCTCCGCCAGGTCGAGCAGATCTTCACCGGCGACGTGAAGGATTGGGGCGCGGTCGGCGGCAACTCCGGCGCGATCTCCATCTACACGCGCAACACGTCCTCCGGCACCTATCAGGACTGGAAGGACCTCGCGATGAAGAAGCGCGACTACGCCTCCTCGTCCCAGAAGATGGCCGGCAACGAGCAGATCGCCGCCGAAGTCGGCAAGAACCCGAGCGGCATCGGCTACGTCGGCATCGCTTACATCAGCGCCCCCGGCATCAAGGTCGTCGGCGTCGTGACGAAGGACGGCAAGGTCGTGCTCCCCAGCAAGGAGACCGTGCAGAGCAAGTCCTATCCCTACGCCCGTCCGAACTTCTTCTACACGAACGGCGAGCCGCAGGGCCTCGCGGCGCAGTTCATCGACTACCTGATGACCGACGCCGGCCAGGAGATCGTCGCCAAGTCCGGCTTCATCCCGGTCAAGTGACCTGCCCGCTTTGACTCTTGGACCAAGCCCGCAGTCCCGGACCGGACTGCGGGCTTTTTGTCCCGCAACGACACCTGGAGGGCCGAGCTACGCGAGGCCGCGAGTGGGTTTTCGCCCACGCCGCCGTCCCGGCCTCGCGGAGCTCGGCCCTCCACTTGATGCAATGGGGTAGGGCGTGGACTCCGTCCGCGCCGCGAATGTAAAAAATCCCGCCCCCGCGCCTCCGCGCCACATCTCGCCCGCCTTGTCACAGAATCGTAACCTGACCCGGTTGACCCTTCCCGGCGCCGGAACCGACCCTTCTCCCGCCTTTTCGATGCCCGCCACCGCACCCGAAACCCCGCCGCCGGCCGCCTCGCGCCTCCTCACGACGCATGAGGCGCTCCTGCGCCCGCGCCGCGGCTGGTTCTTTGGCCTCAATGCCGACCGTTTCGCCAAGGTCGTCTTCCAAGGCAACGCCACGATCTCGATCATCGTGCTGGCGCTGATCACGTTCACAATTTTCCGCGACGCCGTCGGGTTCATCCCGATGAATCGCGCGAATCTCGAACTCTACCGCCTGGCCGGACACGAATACGTCGACCTGCTCCGCGAGCAGGTGCGGAGCCACCGCTCCCTGTCGCGTTACCTGACGGATCTGCGGCTGGAGCGGCAGCATTTTCTCGTCGCCGAGCGCGGCCTGACCTCCGCGGCGGCGAATGAGGCGCTGGCAGACTTCGACGCCTTCGCCGAACGCTACGCCGACACGATCGGCGACCACGAATCGATCCTCAGCGACCTCGGTGACCTCGCGTCCGGCATCAAGGAGCGCGCCAAGATCGCGTCGGACATGGCCGAGGTGAAGCAGAACCTGCTTTCCGGCATGAAGAACGCGCCGCCCGAGCGCGCCGCCCAGCTGCAGCGCGACGCCGACACCGTGCAGATCGAGGTGATCGATTTTCGCGCCGAGGTGCAGGCCGTCCGCGCGCAGCAGCCTGCGATCGACGCCGCCAACGCCACGCTCGCGGCGGCTTTGAAGCAGATCGCGGCCGACACGCCGCGCTTCGCCGAGCCCGAGTGGCAGCGCCGTCTCGACCGGTTCCAAGTATATGTCGGCCGCTACCTGCAGGAGATCGTGACGACCAACCAGCGCATGGCCGCGTGGGATCCGACCAAGCCCGTGAGCTGGGCGGAATCTTTCAACGCGTTCGCCTTCGGGCGCAACTGGGTCACGGCCAGCTTCTGGCAGGACTGGTATGGCATCATCCCGCTCTTCACCGGTTCGATCATGATCGCCTTGCTCGCGCTCACGCTCGCCATCCCGCTCGGCGTCGCCGCGGCGATCTTCGTCAACCAGGTCGCCGCGCCCGCCGAGGCGAAAGTCATCAAGCCCTACATCGAGTTCATCGCCGCCATCCCCAGCGTCGTGCTCGGCTTCTTCGGCATCGCGGTGCTCGGCGAGACGTTGCGCCGGGTCTCGCAGGTGCCGTGGCTCGACTGGGTGCCGGGCTTCCCGATGCTCGAGCGCTTGAACGCCGCCACCGCCGCGTGCCTGCTCGCGTTGATGGCCATCCCGACGATCTTCTCGCTCGCCGAGGATGCGATCAACAACGTGCCCCGCGCCTACAGGGAAGCCTCGCTCGCCCTCGGTGCCACGCGTTTGCAGACGATCCTGCGCATCGTCATCCCCGCCGCGCTCTCGGGCATCATGGCGGCCGTGCTGCTCGGCTTCGGCCGCGTGATCGGCGAGACGATGGTCGTGCTGCTCTGCGCGGGCAACCGCATCGAGATCCCGGATTTCGCGGCGGGCCTCGGCGCGGTGTTCCAGCCGGTGCACACGATGACCGGCATCATCGCGCAGGAGATGGGAGAAGTCGTGCGCGGCAGCATCCACTACCGGGCGCTTTTCATGGTCGGCGTCGTGCTCTTCAGCATTTCCCTCCTCATCAACTGGCTCGCGCAGAAGATCGTGCGCCGCTACCGCATCTCCATCGGATGAACGCCCCCGCCAAGAACACCCTGTTCGGCCGGCCGACGACGGCGAAGCGCGTCGAGAGGACCATCTTCTGGGCGCTGCGGCTTGCGACCTACTTCGTGCTGGCCTGCGCGACCTTCA
>CAYYVB010000283.1:0-4619 GCA_964475035.1 uncultured Opitutaceae bacterium
GTCCGCTTTTCCGCAGCACCGATGCGACCTGATTCTTGATGGTCGGTTCGGCCTTCCCAAGCCGCTGCGCGATTTCCTTGTTGGATCATCCCGTGAGCAGCAGGCGGGCAACCTTGGCTTCTGTTGCAGCTAGCTACATCTCGCAGCAGTGCCCAGTCGATCTCTGATCGGGTGCGTTTCCATGTGGCGAGGACGTTGACCAACTTAAGTCATACTGATGGAACGAAGTTAAGGGTGCGCTCCGCAGGTGGAATACATGGAAAAATTTAGCACCGCAAGATTGATCGGTGCTCCTCCTGGATATGTCGGCTACGACGAAGGCGGCCAGCTTACCGAAGCGGTGCGTCGGAAACCATATTCGGTCGTGCTCTTCGACGAAGTGGAAAAGGCGCACCCGGACGTTTTCAACGTCCTGCTGCAGGTTCTGGACGACGGGAGACTTACCGACTCCCAAGGCCGCACCGTAGACTTCAAGAACACGGTCATCATCATGACCTCGAACATCGGCTCGCGCTTCCTGCTAGAGGGTGTGACCGGCGATACGATTCCGGAGAACGTCCGGGAAAGTGTCATGGCCGACCTACGGAAGGCCTTTCGCCCCGAGTTTCTCAACCGCGTCGACGAGACGGTTCTCTTCAAGCCGCTGACTCTCGAGGAAATCACGAGCATCGTGGATCTCCTGCTGGCCGATCTGAACAAGCGACTCGCCGAGCGGCGCGTCTCCGTGAAGCTCGATGCGAAGGCGAAGGATTGGGTGGCCGAGAAGGGTTACGATCCGGTCTTTGGCGCGCGCCCGCTCAAACGCTTTTTGCAGCGTCACCTCGAGACGCATCTGGCGCGCGCCATCATTAGCGGCGAAGTGACCGAGGGTTCGACAGGCACCTTCCGGGCAAAGAACGGGGAACTGACGATGGATTCGCCGGTGTCGTCCGAAAAGGCCTGAGCATGGTCACTGGTTCGTTCGCTTCGTCACCTCGTGGGCCAACCTGAGTCGTTGTCGGATGTCTTGCGCCGACCAAGCAACCGACGATGATCCCGGCCTGCACTCCCAATGGCGAAGAAGCATTCCAGCAATCATCGTTCCCGTCCGATCAATTGTCAGGTTCGCCCGGTGCATTTTGAGGACTTTTCCGGGTCCGAGTTCGAGCGGTTGGTTCTCGCCTATGTGCTGCGGGCCGGTTGGCCCAATCCCGAATGGTTGGGCGAGTCCGGCGCGGATCAAGGCCGCGACATCTGGTGTGCTGACGAAGGCGGAACCGCCACCGTGTTCCTCTGCGCCAATTACAAGGAGCTGACTTTCGGCAAGGTGTCTTCCGACCTGCAAAAGCTCGTGGCCGGCGGACACAAACCGGACGAGGTTTTTGTGATTGGCGGTGGACGGATTGGCTCCGCCCTGCGCGCTAGAATCAAGGCGGAGGCCGCCCGACTGGCCTTCAAGAAAGTCAGCGTTTGGTCCGGCGTCGAACTGGAGGAGCGCATCCGCAACGAGGCTCCGCACCTCCTGCGGCGTTTCTGTGAAGGCGAGGCGTTCCCGGACACGGTGGCAGAGATGACGGCATTCGTGGCCATGACCGGGGCAACGGCAGCCGGGCCGAAGCTGTCCCCGGAAGCGACGAAATTGCTCGTGGCCATGGCCAAGGCCGAAGACGGCGAGGTCTTGCGCGCCGAGACGATGGACGGTTACAGCCTCACGATCGCAGGCCATGATTTTGTGCCGGACACCAAATCGGGTCGCGAGAAAGCCCGCTGGGAGCGAGCGATTGAGGAGCTTCTCGAACAGGATTTGCTCAGGGGGGAAGGCGCCAACGGCGATTTGCTGGGCCTGACGGATGCCGGGTTTTCGGTGGCCGACGGTCTGATTCCCTCCGTCGAACAACCGACGGCAGTTGCCGCGCCCGTCGGGTTCAAGGCCGAAGTCATGCCCGATCCGGCGGCCTATTTCCGGGTCTTGGGCGACGAGTTGATCCCGGAGACGCCGTTCGACGGCGGACCTCTCTCCGTTCAGATTCCGCCGCGACCGGCCACCTGCCTGCGACTCTATCCCGCGGCACCCGTGCCACGGATCACGTCAGCCCTCGCCGCGAAGCACCTAGCCACAAAAGGCGACCTGCGGCCGATGGGCGTCGAACTCGACGGGGCGGACTGGATCCGAAACGTGAAGGGCGCACTCGTCTACGCCGGACCGCAAGATGGCAAACTGACAAACTTCACCCAGTTTTTTGTCACCGGGGAAATCTGCGGACTCGATCTGCGTCTGGTGCGGCGCGTGCACCAGAACACCGCCGCCGGTGATTTCATGCGGCACTTGTTGCTCATTTATCACCTGGAGGCAGGGTGCGCGCTCGCGCTCAGGAACTACCTGCGCTTCAGCCGTCAATGGTTGCAGCATCCGCCACCGCTCCGCGTCGAGGCATCCCTGCATGGCATCAAAGGCTGCCAATTGGGGCTCGGCGTGCGCATCGCGGGCCAGGCGCTGGAGGACAATGTCGTCTGGGCCGGCGCCATCGAGGCTGGCCAGGAGAATCCAGCCAAGATCTTGGAGCCTTTCTTTATCCAAGTCTGGGAAGCCTTCGGAGTGTCCCGTTTTTCCGAAGCTGAAGATCATCTCCGTCATCATCTGGCCACTTAGTCGGGGGCCAATTCCTCCCGCGCCGGCGGCATCCTCCGGTGCCGTTCGCCTGCCGAGCCACGCGCTCGCACCAACCCACTTGGCAATTCGCACTAACCGTCCTATGTTCTTTGCATGAATGCGGACCTGGCCGCCCAACGGGCGCTCGACCGTCTGAGACGGGACGGATGGGCCGCGCTCACTGCTACTGATAAGACCGTCGCCGCGGTCTGGCTCTTCACTGCCGGCGTCGGCAACAGCGGCTTTTCCGGGTATTTCTCGAGTTCGCGCTCCGACCATGCGAACTGCACTCCCGCCGCCCTGCGCGCTATCGGTGCCGAGGCATTGGCCGGCCTCGCGGAGGCCGCCAACGGGGTGTTCGTTCCCGATGGCCCGCCGTCCGACCGGGCGGTCCGTCGCGCTGCCGTGGCCGCATTGCCTCCCGCGGCGCACGAGACCCTGGCTGAACTGGACCGCAAGTATCTCGCGTGCGACGAAGATCCCGACGAATTGCTGGAAGCCTTCCTCCAAACGGAACGCAAAATCGCCGGGGAATAGGTTGGCTGCCGTCGGTTCCGCGTCGGCTTTCCAGCCTGGACTGCCGTTTCGATATAGCGCCTATAGTGGCGGCCACCTGGACGAGTGAACGTAGGCACCCCTCCGGCGGGCCTTAACAATACCCGTCGGGATATCCGCGCTGATCGAGTAGTTCCTGCTTGTTCACCTTCTCCTGCGTCAAATCCAGCGGGTGCAGCGGAAACGGTCCGAGGTTGACGATGAGACCGAAGGTCTCGTTCCCGGCATCGCGCAGCAGGCCCTTCGTGTCCAGAATCCGCAGTGTCGCCTGATTGCAGTCTCGCAGTTCGTGGATCGTCATCCCGTCATGGATGTTCACCGGTCGCCACATCTCCGCGATCACGGCCAGCGCGTCCGCTCTGAACCAGCCGGCCGCGTGCAGCGCGGAGACCATGCGGAAAATGCCGCTCGGCCGGAAATCCTCCGCACCAAGCACCGGCAGATGGTGTCCCGCCGGATCGTGCCACCACTTCGAATCGTCCACCGCGATGAAATCGACATACATCGACTGTTCGCGCGACGTCAGGATGGAGTTGGAAAATAGCCACTCCCCGCCGTCCGGACCATCGAGGTAATACTGCTTGCGCTCCCGGTTGACCCACTCGCGGACTTCGCCAAACGAGACCGGGCGGATCTCCGCCACGCTCACATACAGGCCCTTCGGCAGATGGTCCGCAAAATACCTCAGCTGGCGCACCAGCAACGCGCTCGGATTGCGCGGGCAGCGGGCCGCGTCGAGCAGGATCATCGCCTTGGCCGCCTCCTCGTTCGCGACGTTCTGCAGGATCTTCGCGGCCTGATAACGGCCCTCCTCGGCCAGCCGGGTAACGTCCTCCATGATCCGCGCCGCGTTGGCGAAGCAAAGCCCGGCCCCGGTTTCGATTTCGGGGAAGAACTCGGCGTCGCCGAGATGTGCGAGTTCGTGAACGGCTCTCAGTCGCAAGGGAGATGGCCTGCAGCATCGCTCCGCGCCGCTCGGATGGCAACCCCAAGCCGGTCGCGCGAAGGGGCGTCATCCAGGTTGGAACTGGCAGCGCTCCACCTGACCCGATAACCGCCGCCTTAGCCCGGCGGTCAAGGTGGAGGCGACGAAGGAGCACGACCTTGACGGCCGGAGCAAAATTGCGCGGCGGGGCAGGGGGCAAGCCCACAGACACGCAGGTTCATGTCCCCTCTAGCTTCGAGCCGCACCGTTGCCATCCCAGCAGTCGCGGCATTGCCGTTGCCAAATCGATGACCAAGCTCAGAGCATGGCTTCACGCGATCCCCAACGGCCATGTCCTCGGACACAACGACTCTCTTCTGCTTCGCCTCGGGCGCATTCGGGGTGAGCCCGCATCCGCTGACAACCGGCCCGATCCCGGAGCCGACCCCATCGGTCGATGCCCCTCCGATCATTCTCTTCAACGTCGCGACGGCGCCCACCGACGAAGTC
>CAYYVB010000284.1:0-4610 GCA_964475035.1 uncultured Opitutaceae bacterium
CCCGCATCGGCGCCGCCGATCCGGACGAGCACCCGAGCTTCTTCGAGTTCATGACCGCGATGGCGTTCCTGCAGTTTGCCAGACAGCAGGTCGATGTCGCCGTGATCGAGGTCGGCCTCGGCGGCCGGCTCGACGCCACCAACGTCGTGCAACCCGAGGTCACGGTCATCACCTCGATCGGTTTCGACCACATGGAACAACTCGGGAACACGATCCCGCAAATCGCCGCGGAGAAGGCCGGCATCATCAAGCCCGGTCGCCCGCTCGTGCTCGGCCGCGTGCCGCCCGAGGCCGAGGAGGTCATCCGGCGCATCGCCAACGAGCGTCAGGCACCGGTGCATTCGGTGCGCCAACTCTACGGCGACGAACTCGGCGCATATCCGACGACGAGCCTTGAAGGCGATTACCAGCGCTGGAACGCCGCCACGGCGACGCTCGCCGCGCGCCTGCTCGCGCCGAGGTTTCCGCGGATCGACGACATGCTGATCGCGGCTGCGTTGGGCGATGTGCATTGGACCGGGCGCTGGCAGCGCACGCTGTTTGGCGGTCGCACGCTCATCCTCGATGCCTCGCACAATCCGGAGGGCGCACAGGTTTTGGAACAAAATCTTCGCCGGTTGATCGGCGAGACCGGCTGCAAGCCGGTCGTCGTGACCGGTGTTTTGGGCGAGTTCCGCGCCCGCGCCATGCTCGACGTCGTCTGCCGCTACGCGTGCGAGGTGCATCTCGTGCCGCCGCACCAAGCCCGCGCCTGCACCTACGAGGAACTCGAGACGCTCGTCGCGTCAGAACAGCGCAGCTTGTTGCACCGGGCCACTTTGGAGAGCGTTTTCCCCGATGATCGCACCTGCGCCGTGGGGGCGCCGGGTGACATCGTGGTCGTCACTGGTTCGATCTACCTGCTCGGTGAAGTGCTCGCCCGGATCCAGCCCCAGCGCGGAGCAGGCGAGGGAGATCTGCAGGATTTTTAGCCAGACTATAGGCCGTATGGCTCTGAGTATTGCCCACCATATTGCCGCTTGCTGCTTTGATATGGAGTGCTAAGATGCCGCACATGGTCACCAATAAATTGCAAAAACTCCGCGAATATCAGCGCCAGATGGCGAAGCTCGAGAAAGAGCTCGCGCGCTACAACCACAAGCTCTTGGCGCTCCCGGCCAAGCATGGCTTCAAGTCGATGGCGGCGTTCATCGACGCCCTGCGTGCCGCTTCCGGCGTCGGTGGTGGCAAGGCTCCCAAAGCTGCGGCGGCAAAATCGTCCGGCCGCAAGCCGCGCGCGAAGATCACCCCCGAAACGAAGCAGAAGGTCAAAGCGATGGTTGGCGACGGCAAGACCGGCGGACAGATCGCGAAGGCGCTCAATATTTCCCTCCCCAGCGTCCAGAATATCAAGAAGGAGCTGGGCTTGGTGAAGAAGCGCGGCTGAGTCGCGTTCCAAGCTTTTCACTCACGACGCCGGGCGGGCCTGCCCGGCGTTTTTTTGTTTTCGCGTGAGGATCAGCGCAACGCCAACAGGTCGCGCGTGGCCGGCACGTCCTTGATGATCTGCGCCGGCTGCGGGCCGACGCCGAGGTAGCGGAGATTCGGCAGCTCGGCGGGCAAAGCGTCGCCATAAGCGACCGCGATCACACTGCGGACCATCGCGGCGGTGTAGAGCTGCGCGGTGCGGGGGAGATCGGCGAAGCGGCGCACGCCGCTGATGTCCTCGGTCCAACCCGCGTGGCGCGTGTAGACGGGATGGAGCGTCTTGCGCAGCGCCTCGTTGCGCGGCACGTGCGCGAAGCGGCGGCCCGAAGCGTCCTCGTAGGCGGTGCAGATGAGCAATTCGTCCGCGCCCGTGAGCGCGTCGATTTTGTTGATCATCAAATCCTGATAACCGCCGTAGCGCAGCGCGTCGCCTTTCTCCACGGCGTCATACCAGCCGACCATGCGCTGGCGGCCGGTGACGGTGCCGAACTCGATCTGCTTCAACTTCTGGCAGATAGGCAGCGCCTCATCCATCTGCGTGAGAAAGGTGTGCGTGCCGACCTTGGTGTCGTAGGCCTTGGCGACGGCGAAGGTGTGGATCGGCTGCACCGGGATGCCCGCGCTCTCGAAGAACTCGGGCGTGAACGTGTGCGACGCGGTGACGTTGGGCGAGAAGCCGTGGCGCTTGTCGAGCCAGTAGGCCTGGCCGAATTCGCCGACGATCGAGCGGCCGGCCGCGAGTTCGCGCAGGACGAGTTCGCGCACTTCGCCGATGTTGCGGCGGATCTGCTGGCCCGCCTCCCAGTAGATGCGCGTGAGCTCCTCGACGTTGAGCGTGAACGGCTCCGCGCCGCGCAGGCGGGTGAAATCGAAATCCTCCTTGCTGAAGATGCCCATCTCGACCGCCTCGGCGTTGGCCTTCAGCTCGGCGGCGGAAAGTTTCTCGAAGAACGCGTCCCACGCCGCGGGTTTCACGCGGCAGACGTGCTGGATCGTGCGCAGGGCGCGGTCGGCGCGGGCGGCGAGCTTGCGGGCGAAGAAATTCGGGCCGCCGAGGAAATCCGCGAACGTGATCTGCCACTGGCCGGTCTCGTCCTGGTAGGCCGGCGTGATGCCGCGGCCGGTCGAGCCGCGCGGCTCCTCGGCGAGGACGTTCACGCGGTAATCCTCCCACGCGAGGTCGAGCAGGCGGTGCGAGAGGTCGGAGACCATCGCGCGTTCATCGACGACGAGGCGGTCGAAGATGGCATAGCCTTTTTTCTCCAGCGGCCGGCCTTCCCAAACGATTTTGCGCGGATCGGCGACGACGCCGGCGCCGATGGCGAGATGCGCGACGCTCTTCTCGACGACGCCGGCGGGGAGGAGGTTGAGCTTGATGCCACCGGCGGTGCGGCCCGAGTTCGAGCCGCCGTTGACCTTGAACACGACGGACACCGCGCGCGGCGTGTCCTGCAATTCGTGGACGACCTCGGGGATGAGGCGGCCTTTGCCTTCGTCACCGAAGGAAATGCCGACATCGGCGATCAACTGGCTGCGAAAAGGCGTGAGCGACATGCGGGGGAAGGCAGCCAGAGCACGAGACCCCGATTGCCGGACAGCTCAAACGCGAGTCCTCGCACAGCGGCAAGGCCAAACGCGGCGGATGACGGAGCGGCGGACGGCGAAAATTCGCGCGGCGATCGGCGATGCCGTGCTTGGGAGCAGGGCCGGTCTGTGACCGGCCGGTTGCGCGTAATCCAAGCAGGCCAGTCACCGACTGGCGCTCCGCAAGCTCTCGAAAGTTTGGCGTGTCGCCGCGCGGATTCGCTTCAGCCCTTGCGCGTGGCGACCTCGATGACGTCGTGCGGGGCGGCTTCCTTCTGGCCGGCGGGCGTCACGCGCACGTAGCGCGCCTTGGCCTTCAGGTCGGGGAGTGTCTTCGCGCCGAGGTAGCCCATGCCGGATTGCACGCCGCCGATGAGCGTGCCGAGCACGTCGTCGACGGAGCCGGAGACTTCCTTGAGTGCCTCGATGCCTTCGGCGGCGGCCTTGCGGGTGGCGTCGTTCTTGTCGTGACCGTAGCGCGCGGCGGAGCCGGCCTTCATCGCGGCGTGGCTGCCCATGCCGCGGTATTGCTTATAGAGCTTGCCGGAGATTTCCATGATCTCGCCGGGCGCCTCACGGCAACCGGCGAGGAGTCCGCCGAGGATGACACCGTCGGCGAGCGTGAGCGCTTTCACGATGTCGCCGGATTTCGTGATGCCGCCGTCGGCGATGATGCGGACGCCTTTCCGCGCGGCGCCGAGGCCGGCGACGTAGAGGGCGGTGAGTTGCGGGATGCCGACGCCAGCGACGATACGTGTCGTGCAGATCGAGCCGGGGCCCTGGCCGACTTTGATGGCGCTCGCCCCGCAGTCGGCGAGGAACTCGACGCCGCTGGCGCTGGTGACGTTGCCCGCGATGATCGGCAGGGAAGGGTAGGCGCCGCGGACCAGTCGCACCATGTCGCCGACGCCGGCGGTGTGGCCGTGCGCGGTGGAGACGGCGACGCAGTCGACGGCTTCGTCGACCAGCGCGCCGACGTGGGCGAGAATCTTGTCGCGGTCGAGTTCGCCGTTGGTCTTGCGGATGGGCGAGAGCGCGGCGCCGACGACGAGGCGGAACTGCGAGTCGCGCGCGGGCTTGCGGCGGGACTTGGCCTCGGAGGTGATGCGTTCGACGTCGGAGCTGGTGACGAGGCCGCGCAGGCGGTCCTGCGAGTCGACGACGAGGATCTTGTGGATGCCGACGTTGTCGGTGAAGAACTTGTCGGCCTCCTTGATCGGGTCGGCGCCGAGGGCCTTTTCGGTCACGGTGACGAGTTGCTTGCGCGGCGTCATCACGTCGGCGACCGTGCGGGACTTGTAGCGCTCCTTGACGAGGTTGCCCGAGAGCAGGCCCATGAGTTTGCCGGCTTCGTTTACGACCGGGAAGGTGCGGAAATCGAACCGGCGCTGGTCGATCATCGAGAGCACTTCGGCGATCGTGGCCTCCGGGGCGACGGTGATCGGGTCCTGGATGAGGCCGTGGATGTGTCGCTTCACGCGGGCGACTTCCTTGAGCTGGTCGCGGGCGGGCAGGTTGTAGTGGATGAGGCCGAGGCCGCCGTTGAGCGCCATGGCGAT
>CAYYVB010000285.1:0-4603 GCA_964475035.1 uncultured Opitutaceae bacterium
CTCGATGCCGGCGTGCACGTCCTCCAGATCGGCGCGCGCAACGCCCTCAACTACGCGCTCCTCCGCCAGGTCGGCCGCGCCATCGCCGGCCGGCCGCAGACCGCAGTGCTCCTCAAGCGCAGCATCCACAGCGGACCGCTCGCGGAATTCATCTCCGCCGCCGAATACATCGCCGCTTTCGGCAACCCGAACGTCCTCCTCTGCCCTCGCGGCACGCAGCCGCAGCTCGAGGGTTACCGCAACCAGCCCGACGAATCCATCACGCCGCTCCTGAAGGAAAAGACCTGGGCGCCGGTCGTCGTCGATCCGTCGCACTCCGTCGGCAAGGCCGCCTACGTCCCCGCCGCCGCGCTCGCCGCCGTGGCCTACGGCGCCGACGGCCTGTGCCTCGAGGCGCACGTCTCCCCCGCGCACGGCATTGGAGACGACCCGAAGCAGGCGATCCTGCCCGCCGCGCTCGCCGATCTCGTCACGCGTGCCCGCGCCCTGCACGCCAGTCTGCGGCCCGCTTCCGCGGCCCGCTCGTAAGATTGCGTCTTCCACCCGCCCACTCACCGATTTTTCCTCCCGCCGTCCGCCCCATGAAGAAGGAACTTTCCGCCATCCGCACCAAGATCGACGCCCTCGACGAGCGCGTCGTCTCGCTCCTCAACGCGCGCCTCAAGCTCGCGCAGCGCATCGGCGAGGTGAAGCGCCACGCGCGCGGTCGCATCTACGTGGCCGAGCGCGAGGCGGATGTGTTGCGCCGCGTCGCCGCCGCCAACACCGGCCCGCTCAAGCCCGCGGCGTTGCAGGCCATCTACCGCGAGATCATGTCGGCCGCGCTCGCGCTGGAGAAACCGCTCGTCATCGCCTACCTCGGTCCCGAGGCGACGAACACCCACGCGGCGGCGCTGAAAAAATTCGGTGCCAGCGTCGACTACCGCGCCATGCCGTCGCTGGCCGACGTGTTCACCGCGGTCGAGAAGGGCGAGGCCGACTACGGCGTCGTGCCGATCGAGAATTCCACCGAGGGCTCCGTCCGCGACTCGCTCGACCTCTTCGTCGAGACGCCGCTGAAGATCGTCGCCGAGATCCAGCTCGAGATCGAGCACACGCTCCTCTCCAACGAGCCGCTCGCGCGCATCCGCCGCGTGTATTCGAAGGACCAGGCGCTCGCGCAATGCCGCCGCTGGCTGCAACGCCACCTCCCGCACGCGCAGCTGGTCGACGTCGACAGCACGGCGCTCGGCGTGCAGCGCGCCGCGAAGGAAAAAGGCGCCGCCGCCGTCGGCCCGCGCCTCGCCGGCGAACGCTACGGCGTTGCCGCCGCCGCGCACCGCATCCAGGACCAGAAGAACAACACCTCGCGCTTCGGCATCCTCGGCCGGGAGCCGTCGGGACCGGTCGGCCGCGGGCAGGACAAGACGAGCCTGCTCGTGTCGCTCCACCACGAGCCTGGCGCGCTGCTGAAGGCCTTGCAGCCGTTCCACCGGCGCAAGCTCAACCTGACGCGCATCGAGTCGCGTCCGAGCCGGCTGCGGCCGTGGGATTACATCTTCTTCCTCGATGTCGGCGGTCACCACCAAGACCCGGCGATGCAGGCCGCGCTGAAGGACCTGCGCCGGCACTGTCCGCTCGTGAAGTGGCTCGGCAGTTATCCGGCGGCGCGCTGAGCGCGCGAGCGAGCGCGGTGCCTCAGGCGCGGCGGCGTCGCAACCAAGCGAGCGCGCCGAGCCCGAGCGCGAGGAGCGCATAGGTGGAGGGCTCGGGGATGGCTTGGAGCGTCAGGGCGTTCACGAAGAGTTGCCGGTAGTCGCCGCTGACGTTCGAGAAGCCGTCGTCAGGAAACAGGCTGATGGCGACGACGTTGTTTTTCACGGCGACCATCGGCGTGCCGTCCGCCCAGTAGGCGAGCACGTGGGCGCCGGAGGTGGGTGCGACCCGGTCACGATAGTAGCCATTGATGGCGTTCACCCCGGTAAACACGGTCGGATCGATGATCTGGCCGATGGTGGAATTGGTGTAGAGCGTCGTGCCGGTCAGGACGAACGGGCTGACCTGCTCGGTGATGAAACGACCGCCGACGGTATTGCTGCCTTGGTCCGCCCAAGAAAATGTCGCGACGACGAGACGGCGACCGGTGGCGGCGTAATCGGCCAAGGTGTTGCCGACCGCCGGATCGCCTCCGCTGTTGGAGAAAAACAGCACCTGCTGGTAGTTGGTCAGATCAGTCAGGGTCAGCGTCGTGCTATCCACGGCCGTGACGGAAGAGAACTGGCCGCTGCTCTGGAGCCAGTTGGCGACGGCTTGGGTATTGCTCTGCGAATTGCCCATGCTCCAGACGAGCAATTGGGCGTGTGCCGGCACTGCACTGATCGAGCAGGCCATCACCGCCACAAAAATGACGGCAGAGAAATGACGCTGGAGATCGCGCGCCAAGGTGACCATGCGCGGCAGAATGGGCGCGACGCGACGCGGGGCGAGGCATTTTTCCCGCCGTGGCGGACGCGCGGCGCGTTTTCACAATCCGCTCACGCCTCCTGGGGCCGTCCGGCCGGGGGAGTTTCCCTCAATAATCGCTCATTACGAACCACATCACCCACGTCAGGCCGACCGAGTAAAGGATGATGCCGGAGAACGTGTAGACCAGCGCGATGGCGTTGAGGCTGGAGATCGCCGCAAGGGCCACGAAGCCGAGGTTGCCTGCAACGAGCAGGAACCAGTAGTCGCGGCGCCGGCGCGAGCGGCGCGGCGTCTCTACCGGTTTGAGTTCGTCCATGCCGCTGGCGATCTCGCGGTCGCGCAGGTCGCGTTGGAGCGCGAAGATGTCGTTCGCCGGCGGCGGCGGCTCGTCGGTCGGCGCGGGGTTCACGCGCTCGAATTCCTTCGGCTTGAACGTCAGCGGCGGACGCGGCGGCTCGGGGGTGTCGGCCATGGCGCGGAGCATGAGCGGGAAAAGCCTTATGCAAAGCCGCGATTTCCGGGGGAGGCGCGGTAGCGCTCCGGCGCGCGCGGCGAGGCTTCCCGGAAATGCCTAATAAACCCGGCATGACGCAGTCCGTCATACCGCGGGGCACGGGCTGTGCTCATCCTGCGGATGCTATGCACAACTGCGACGTCATCCCCTCGCCGCTCTACGACCCTGCGTTCGAACACGACGCGTGTGGAGTCGGCTTCATTGCCCGCACTGATGGTCACCGCACCCATGACGTCCTGAAACACGGCCTCACCGCCCTCAAGGCCCTCGCCCACCGCGGCGCGATCGACGCCGATTCCTCCACCGGCGACGGCGCGGGCATCATGACGCAGCTGCCCTACGAACTGCTCCGCGCCCACCTCGCCGCGCTGAAAATCGCCGCCGTGCCGCGCGACCGCGACCTCGCCGTCGCCCAACTCTTCCTCCCGCGCGACAGCGACCTCGCGCAGGCGCAGATCAAGAAGATCTTCATCGAGGCCGTGAAGGAGGAAGGCCTCGGCTTCGTCGCCTGGCGCGACGTGCCGACCGACTACTCCATCCTCGGCCGCAAGGCCGCCGACACGCGCCCGGCCGTCGTGCAGGCGATCATCGCGCGGCTCGACGATGCGACCGACGACGAGTTCGAGCGCCACCTCTTCCTCGCGCAGAAGGTCGCCGAGCGCCGCTGCGCCGAGGCGCGGCTCGACGGCTTCTACGTCTGCTCCTGCTCGTCGCGCACCATCGTCTACAAGGGCCTGCTCAACGCGCCGGAAGTGCGCCGCTTCTTCCCCGACCTGCGCGATCCGCGCTACACGACTGCCTTCACGATCTTCCACCAGCGCTACTCGACGAACACGTTCCCGACCTGGCACCTCGCGCAGCCGTTCCGCCTCATGGCGCACAACGGCGAGATCAACACCATCCGCGGCAACCGCGTGCGCATGCACGCGCGCGAGCGCGCGATGGCGGGCGGCGTCTGGGGCGGGCGCTTCGCCGACCTGCACCCGATCGTGCAGCCGGGCATGAGCGATTCCGCGAGCTTCGACAACGTCCTCCAAGTCCTCACCCTCGGCGGCCGTTCCGCGCTCCAGTCGATGATGATGATGGCCCCGCTCGCTTGGGAACAGAACCCGCGCCTGAGCGAGGATGCGCGCGCGTTCTTCCGTTATCATTCGCTCCTGCTCGAGCCGTGGGACGGCCCGGCCGCGCTCGTGTTCTCCGACGGCCGCATCGTCGCCGCCACGCTCGACCGCAACGGCCTGCGCCCCGCGCGCTTCAAGCTCTACGATGACGGCCACATCCTGCTCGCCTCGGAAACCGGCCTCGTGCCGAACCTCCCCGGCCAGGTCATCCAGTCCGGCCGCCTCGGCCCCGGCCGCATGATCGCGGTCGACCTCGAGCAACAGCGCGTGCTGATGGACGAGGACATCAAGCGCGAGGTCACCGAGAAGCCCGTCTATCGCGACTGGTGCGAGCGCCACCTGATCAACCTCCAGAAATTCGCCGCCACCGCGCCCGAGCCGGAGATCATCACGCCGCCCGCCGACTTCACCGCCACGCCGCTGCAGCAGCAGCTCGCGTTCGGCTACGACACCGAGGAGCTCGACCTTGTGCTCGGCTCGCTCGCGCTCGGCGTCGAGCCCACCGGCTCGATGGGCGACGACA